>CAYMFD010000070.1:0-20466 GCA_964389475.1 uncultured Saprospiraceae bacterium | reverse complement strand
TCTACTATGCATATTGATATGGCGAGATAGATGCGTAGTCATCATTTCTAAGTCTCTGTGCCTCCATGAGATCGTAAGTGTTCTGTAGACGTAACCAGTAACCTGCACTCAGTCCAAAAAAACGACTAAGTCGTAGATCTGTATCCGCACTTATTCCACGCCTTCCTTGGACAATCTGCTGGATACGATTACGAGGCACCTCAATAGACCTAGCAAGCTCGGACATACTTAATCCTAACTCATCTAAAAACTCTCTCTTGAGTATTTCACCAGGTGTAGGGTTCTTTATTTGTGCCTTCATAACTGTCATTTTGCGCTAGTGATAATCTACGATTTCAAGACTTTCAGCCGATCCATCTCTCCACTCAAAACAGATTCGCCATTGACGATTGACCCTTATGCTGTATTGGCCAGTACGATCACCAGAAAGTACCTCTAGTCTATTTCCGGGCGGCACCTTGAGATCACTGAAACTTAATGCGGCGTCTATCAAACGCAGTTTAACTAGGGCACGTTCTTGTATGTCCCTAGGAAATCTCTTTGAGTACTTACCCGCCCAGATCTTTGACGTTTCCTTACACCTGAAACTCTTGATCATGTTAGATTCAAATATACGGTGTTACGCTTTGCGTACCAAATGCAATTCAAACTACCTAGTAGCTCTTAATTTTCAAGGGATGGCAGGCCCACTAACACTTAATGCCCGAGCCCTGTCTCGCAAGCATTCTACAATCCATTATTCGCCACTCGACATTCGAGATTACCCCAGCTTCTTCTTCTCGCTATACCAGTGCTCGAACTCCTCGACACTCATAAACAAGACCTCTCTGGGCTTACTACCCTTGGCAGGGCCGACAATGCCGAACTGCTCCATCTGATCCATGATACGTCCTGCACGGTTGTAACCGAGCTGTAACGATCGCTGGATGCTCGATGTAGAGCCGTGTTGACTGCTGATGATCAAGTGGGCGGCATCGACGAATTTGCTATCGACGTCCTTGATATTAAGGCCGCCACCACTAGGACCATCCTCGTCAGAGCTATACTCTGGTAGTAAGAATGGCTCGGGGAAGCCCTGCTGGTCTCCGATGTGATCGATAACCTCCTCGACCTCTGGCGTATCGACGAATGCACATTGTAGTCGCACAACATTGCTGCCGATACTCAGCAGCATATCTCCACGACCGATGAGCTGGTCTGCTCCTCCGGCATCTAGGATGGTACGGCTATCTATCTTGCTCGTGACTTTAAAGGCAAGTCTTGCTGGGAAGTTAGCCTTGATGATACCCGTAATGATATTGACCGATGGTCGCTGTGTAGCGATGATCAAGTGTATACCTATGGCACGAGCGAGTTGTGCTAGTCTAGCGATCGGCATCTCTACCTCCTTACCAGCCGTCATCATCAGATCGGCGAACTCATCTATGACCAAAACGATGTATGGCATGAACTTGTGCCCATCGTTAGGGTTGAGGCGGCGAGAGGTAAACTTCTCGTTATATTCTTTGAGGTTACGGGCTCGTGCTTTCTTGAGGAGGTCGTAGCGCTGGTCCATCTCGATACATAGGGAGTTAAGCGTATTGACCACCTTGCTCGTATCGGTGATAATCGGCTCATCTGCGTCAGGCAAGTACCCGAGGTAGTGCTTGATCAACGACGAGTAGGGGAATAGCTCCACCTTCTTAGGATCAATCAGTATCAACTTGACCTGTGATGGGTGCTTCTTATATAGGAGCGACATCAAGATCGTGTTGATACCGACGGACTTACCCTGGCCTGTAGCACCTGCTACGAGTAGGTGAGGCATCTTGGCTAGGTCAGCGACGAATACCTCGTTGCTGATCGTCTTACCGAGGGCAATCGGCAGATCCATCTTAGCATTCTGAAACTTATCAGACTTGAGTACCTCCTTGAGGCTCACGATCTGCTGCTTCTTGTTAGGCACCTCTATACCGATAGTACCCTTACCTGGTATCGGCGCTATAATACGTATACCCAATGCGGCTAGCGATAGGGCGATATCATCCTCTAGGTTCTTGATCTTACTGATCTTGACACCAGGTGCTGGCACGATTTCGTACAGCGTGACTGTCGGTCCGATCGTCGCTTTGATCTTGGTAATCTCTATCTTATAGTTAAGCAGCGTCTCTATGATCTGATCCTTATTGGCCTCCAGCTCGTTGCGGTCTATCTCTATCTTTTGGTCGGAGTAGTCCTTTAAGAGATCGAGGGTCGGCATCTTAAAGCGCGACAAGTCGAGAGTGGGATCATATGGCTCTGAGTGATCAGCTGACTCTTTCTCTACCTCTAGGGCTTCTGTCTCTGTAGGTGCTGCTGATGCTTGCGGATTGTTGGGGTCTGGTACAGCTATCTCTAGTGGTGCTTTCTCGTCAGCGGCAGGCTCTGTGATAGGCTCGGCCAGCTCCATCTTTAGCTGGGTAGGATCGATTTTGGGCCTTGACTTAGCTCTTGCTTTGGAGGACGACAACCCCTCGGGAACAGACAACTCTAGGTTAGAAGAGTCGGCCTGTTCCGCGAGGTTATCGGTCCTTGGGATGGACCCCTCACTATCTACTCTTTGTGTCGATGGCCGTAAGGCAACGTACGGTTTATCATTCTCTAGTTGTGCCTCCGTAGGCCTCGAACGTTGAGCAGTAGCATGTGATGAGGGTTGTATATCTTGGTCACTAGACGGCTGGTCTAGATCTGTATCTTCGACATTGGCAAATAAATCTCTAAACCTCAATGATGACCCGGCTAGCTTGGGTGTGGCAAATGACAGGTCGCTGAGATTGGGGTTAAACTGCCACATAAGGTAGGCAGCTATTATAAATGAAAGCAGTAAGAATATACCGATAGAGCCTACAAAGTTGCCTAACCAGTAGCAAGTGCTGGCACCGAATGCTCCTCCCCAAGAGAATGCGCTATCTCTAAAAAGAAACTCCAATAGTAGGCTGAAAAATGCCATACCGACTAGACTATTGCGTAGTACGATAAAGAATGGCTTGATGGGGTTGCGGCGTAGCAAGTCCATACCTAACTTGAGTAGTAAAAACACTACAACCATCGATGGTAGACCGAAACCCCAGTAAAAGAACATATGAGACACCATAGCGCCAAATCGGCCCAGGTAATTGCTCACACCTAAGTCTCTCTCCCACATGGTCGCCCACGAAAAGGTGAGGACTTTATCCTGATCTACCTTCCACGACGTCAGGTATGACACGAAGGCAATAGCAAGGCACACCGCTAAGAATAGGCAGATTACTCCAATTACCTTAGGTATTCGTTCGTCTCTAAGGTCCAGCCCAAATAGGGACACAGATCGCCTCTTAGAGGACTTACTCTTCTTTCTGCTCATGTTAAAAAATCGGTTAATGGCAGGCTAGGTGCGAAGCTTGGGAGCAACACACACCTACATCACAATAAACGCAGTACGCTTATCGCAAACTCAAATAAATATTAGTTCTGGTACTTTGATCGAAAGATCTCTGGATCTACGTGAAAGGAAATCAGCGCAGAAATCGGTTTTCAGAATATCTAAGATCAGCTGCTTTTGGGAAACAATTGATTCGCTTGGGTATCGTAAAGGTAGCACTGACTAATTGATATAACCAAATATAAAAAGCACAATTTCAATATTTTACATATCTCCATAATATTTAATGTGTTGGGTTCGTGTGTCAAGGCTTTTATAATCAAGCACTTAGTAAACTGCGTATAGTCCTAAATAAAAAAGTCATCTCTCTTCCTATCTCCTCTACACAATCATCATAAGCCCTCGTCTCTGCCCCTGTACTGTCAGCCCATTTAGGATCTCGGTAAGTAAGTAGTATGCGATCCGTTGTGCCATGGATTATTGGACATGTCTCTGCTGCTCGATCACAAACCATGATTGCCATACACCTTTTGCTACTAGATAAGTCATCGCAGTGCTTAGAGTAGAGTCGCCGCTGTGTACTTCCTACATTGAGCAGGTAGTGAGGGTTATTTGGCGAAGACCCTTTGAGCTTAGTGACCTCCACACCTTTTCTCTGAAGGGCCGATACCATCCGATGATTAAATGCAGTCACCTCAGTACCAGCACTAGCAAGGCTTATCTTATCAAGACCATAGTGGCGAGTTGCCAGTTCGCATAGGACTTGGGCAGCCTGAGATCGCCGAGAGTTATGTGTACATATAAAGGCCAGTGTCACCTCACCATCAGCCAAGTAACCTATCACCTGTCGAGCGATACCTTGCAATACATCCTTTCTCTCTAGTGAAATGAGGTCGATCTGTTCATAAAAGTGTTCCGTAATCCCTACCGTCATATTCCAAATGTACACGCCTTATATGACCTTGCTATTATATCCACATGATAAGCTAGTAAACCAGATGGTCGATCTTACACATAAATATACTATTGGTATAATCAAATCATGACCAATAATAAATTGATCTTGTGAGCATTACAAAAAACTTACTGCTTGTCTATTGATTATGCCAAACAAATAATTTAACTTTGAGTATAGTTTTTACCACCAAGCAAACGTAATATCACCATGGCAGACACGATCGCAGCAGCAGCAGCTCTTAAAGGCGGAGAGTTTTTAGTTAAAGAATCTACCGTAGACCAGACCTACATCCCGGAGCAACTCGACGAGGAGCAGCGTATGATCAAAGAGACCGTAGTTGACTTTATAGAGCAAGAGATCAAGCCTAGATGGCACAAGATCGAAAAGCAAGAGGGCGATATAAACGTAGAGCTTTGTAGGAAGTTTGGTGAGCTAGGCCTCTTCAGCACACATATGCCCGAGGACCTAGGGGGTATGAACCTTGACTTTAACACCAACACGATGATCGGTGAGGTGATAGGTGGTGCGGGCTCCTTCTCCGTAACCTACAATGCGCATACTGGTATAGGCATGCTGCCGATACTCTACTTCGGTACAGAGGCGCAAAAGGCCAAATATCTACCCGGCCTCATGACCGGAGAACTCGTAGGCGCCTACTGTCTCACGGAGCCGTCGAGCGGTAGTGATGCCCTCAGCGCCAAGACCAAGGCCGAACTCACATCAGACGGGCAGCACTACATCCTCAACGGACAGAAAATGTGGATCACCAATGCTGGATTCGCTGATATATTCACGGTATTCGCTCAGGTGGATGGTGATAAGTTTACCGGCTTCTTGGTAGATAGGGATACCGCTGGACTGTCGCTAGGCGCAGAAGAAGACAAGCTCGGTATCAAGGGCAGTAGTACCAGGATGGTCTTTCTCGAAGATGTAAAAATACCTGTAGACCACGTACTCGGCCAGATAGGCAAGGGCCACCTCATCGCCTTTAATGCCCTTAACATCGGGCGGTTTAAGCTAGGGGCAAGCGTGCTAGGTAGTAGCAAAGCCGTCTACGATATGGCGGTCAAGTACGCTAATGAGCGGCTGCAGTTTAAGCAGCCTATCAGCAACTTCGGCGCTATCAAGCAAAAGCTAGCCGATATGGCCATCGGTATATGGACTGGCGAGTCGGCCCTATATCGATGTAGCCACCATATCAACGAAAAGGTAAACAGCCTCAAAGCAGACGGTGCGACCTTCGCCGAGGCCAAACTGCAAGCTGCAGAGGCCTACGCCATGGAGTGCAGCATACTCAAGGTGCTCGGCTCCGAGGTGCTCGACTACTGTGTCGACGAAAATGTGCAGATACATGGCGGTATGGGCTTTAGCGAAGAGGCTGGTGCGGCGCAGGCGTTTAGAGATGCTCGTATCAACCGTATCTTTGAAGGGACTAACGAGATCAACCGCATCCTGATCATGAATACCCTGCTCAAGCGTGCTATGAAAGGCGAGATTGACATCGTAACTCCCGCCCTAGCCGTACAAAGCGAACTGACTAACGGTGCTACCGAGAATAAAACGTATGACTCTTACAGCGACGAGCATAAAGCGCTAGCAGGTTATAAGAAAGTCCTGCTGATGGTACTGGGCTCGGCCGCCAAAATGCAGATGGACGGTAAACTCAACCTCAAGGACGAGCAAGAGATCCTTATGTGTCTATCGGATATCATCATACGCGTCTACACGGCGGAGTCTACCCTCCTACGCATCAAAAAACTAGCAAGCGGAGCGAACGAGACATTAGCCACCTCTGAGGCGATCATGAAAGTATACTTCCACGATACTAACCAGGCGATCAGCAAATTTGCACTAGATGCCGTAGCATCATTTGTACCTGCTGCTAAGCAAGATGACTACATCTATGGAATCCGCAAGTACACGAAGTATCCACTACAGAATGTCACTGCCCTACGTCGCCTTATCGCTGATGTACAGATCAAGGCAGATACTTATGCGATGTAGAGTGTTTTAGTGGCACATGGTGAGGAGGGGAGTACTAGAGGGACCATCCCTAAATCCCTCCCTTGAAATGGAGGGACTTATCTGCGTCGTGGTACGACACCTTTTCGGTGCCTATTCGATAAGCGATCATCATTAATATTGAGCTGACAGTCAGCTCGACAGGATAATTTTTACTTGAGGGCGATGGCTCCTGCCATGTGGCCCGAAAAGACAGATATCACTTCTATAGCACAATGGCGGGAGCCGTGTGCTGTGATTTAGCGCCTCACACACTTTGGGCCTTTTTGAGGGCAATGGCTCCTGCCATGTGGCCCGAAAAAACATACTTCTCTATTGCCTGACCTCACAGTCAGTTAACGTTATCGACACTAAAGTGGTCGAAACCAGTTATTACTTGCGCTTTGTGGGGCTTGCCCGGGACTTTTGACTTTGAACTTTTGACATTAAGCTTGCCCGCTGTATCACTGGCCGACGATTACCGTCACCATGTCATCTGCCTGGAGGTATTGCTGTGCTAGGCGCATCAGCTCTTCCGCTGTGATCTGGCTGACCGTGCGGTGGAGGTGGTCAAAGTCTTCTTTGCCTATCTTATGTACCATGTAGGACCGTATCAGCTGAGACATATTAAATGGACCATCGAGCATGCCGAGCAGATGGCCTAGGATGTAGTTCTTGACCATGAGGAGTTCTTCCTTGGGTATAGGTGTCGTGCGGAGTATAGCGAGCTGATTAAAGATCTCGGCTATGGTAGGCTGAGCATACGTGTGGTCGACCTCCGTAGATATGTAGAAAAAACCATCGTGTACCAAGGTGCCTAAGCTGCTAAATACATTGTAAGTATACCCCTTGTCCTCTCTTATGCTAGACATAAGGCGACTACCGAAGTACCCTCCGAGTAAGACATTGAGTATAAACATACCCGCATAGTCACGGTGTCGCCGATGAAATAAGCGCCTGCCTACCTTGATACCTGTCTGGTAGCTGTCGCCTAGGCTGTAGCTGTGGGTACCTGTCGCTGTACCTACATTAGGTGATACGTACGGCGGTGCCTGGTAGTTTCGATTCACCTGGCCTAGCGTGCTGTCTAGAAGAGATAGCGTCTCGTCAGTAACATTACCTGTGGCAATGATGTGGGTATGCTCCTGACTATAGGTGTCGTGGTAATGCTTCTTGATATCATCAATCGATAATACCTCGTACAGCTCGGGCGAACTATTATAGCCGTAAGGGTGGTCCACACCATAGAGCAGTTCCGTCACATTGCGGTACGACACAGTGTCGGGCTTACGTAGGCTTTCTTTTAATTTCTGAATGCGGTTTTGCTTGAGCAAGAGCAGCTCCTCTTCGGGGAAGTCTGGCTCTAGCCACACGGCTGCCAGGTAGGGTATGGTCTCCGCCTCGTACTTAGACAAGGTAAAGAGCTGTGCCCTAGCGATATCGAGCGACCCATTGGTACTGAGCGAGCCGCCATAGTAGTCTACCTGCTCTGACATATGCTGACCGGTCATGCCTCCTGCTCCTTCCTTGAGCATGGCGGCGGCTGTGCGAGCGGCGAGTGGCTTAGTCTCCATGATGCGGCCAGCGCGGTTGATCACCTCTAATTGTACGATAGGCTGTGCCGTACTCCTTATAATCGTCACAGGTATGCCATTGGCCAGGCGGACTACCTCAGTATCAGGCCAGCGTATATTGGTAATAGGGTTGATGATGGGTGCTACCGACCTATCTAGTGTGCTCATCTACGGTATGTTCTAGCTTAGTCCTACGCGTTCTGCCTGTGCGGGGATGTGTATATGCCCAAAGCCCTTATCCTCCAGATAGGTCTTAAAGGCCTTCTGAGTATCGAGATCACCATGCACCAAGAATAGGCCCTTAAGCTTCTTCTGGTTTTTGATAAAGTCATACATCTCTGACCTATCTGCGTGGGCGGAGAAGCTATCCATGATCTCTACATTGGCACGTACTTGCTTGGTCTCACCGAAGAGTCGTAGCTCCTCCTTACCCGCTCGTAGCATACCACCCGGTGTATAGGGGGCACAGTAACCCACGATGAGGAAGGTAGCTTTAGGGTTCTCTATATTGTTGAAAAGGTGGTGCTTGACCCTACCCGCATTCATCATGCCTGATGAACTGATGATGATGCAGGGCTCATCGGTAAGGTTTAGGGCCTTGCTATCGTCGACACTCCGGATGTACTTGAGATCGTTAAACCCAAATGGGTTATCGTCTATCAGCAAGTACTCGTTGAGGTCATCGTCGAAGCACTCTGGGTGAGCACCGAATATCTGCGTCGCATTGACCGCAAGGGGACTATCTACATAGACGGGGATCTTAGGCAGTACGCCTGCCGTCTCCATCTTATCTAGCATGTAGACGATCTCCTGGGTACGACCTAGAGAGAAAGCGGGGACGATCAGCTTGCCTTTGTTCTCTACGCAAGTACGGACGATGACGTCTAGAAACTTGTGCGACTGTTCGGGGGCACCCTCGTGGTCTTTGTCCCCATAGGTAGACTCACATATAAGGTAGTCGACCTCATCCATAGGCTGTGGGTCCTTGAGTATCGGGCGGTACGGCCTCCCGATGTCTCCCGTAAAACCAATCGTCGTCACCTTGTCGCCCTCCGTGATCTCAAGGCGTACATTGGCACTACCTAAGATATGTCCTGCATCTCTGAAGGTAACCTTGATATCGGGGTGTGGGTAGAAGGCTCGTTCGTAGCCCTGCCCGACGAATAGCTCCATCGCCATATGTACGTGCTCCGATACGTATAGAGGCTTGCGTAGTTTTTGGCTTTTCTTCTTTTTCTTGAGCTGGCGACGATTGTACCACTGTACATCTCTCTCCTGGATCTTGGCGCTATCGAGTAGCATGATGGCACAGAGGCTACGAGTTGCGTGAGTACAGTGGATAGACCCGTTAAATCCGTCTTTGACTAATTGAGGAATACGGCCGCAGTGGTCAATGTGGGCATGCGATAAGACCATGGCATCCACCTCGGCGGGTTTAAATACCCACTCGTTGTTGCTGTCCCAGACATGGCGACCGGCGCCTTGAAATAGTCCGCAGTCGAGTAGTAGCTTAAATCCACTATCCAACGTAATCAGGTGACTACTACCCGTCACATTCTGAGCGGCACCACAAAATTGAATTGTCATATCGTCTAATTATATATTGAGGCCACCGCATACGCTGATCACCTGACCAGTAATATACTTGCTACGATCGCTAGCGAGGAAGGTACATATATCTGCTATGTCCTGGCCTGTACCTAGTCGTCCTAGTGGTATGTTGTCGGTATATCCTTTGCGCTGCTCATCGGTAAGGGCATCGGTCATATCTGTCTCGATAAACCCTGGCGCTATGGCATTACACCGTATACCGCGAGACCCTACCTCCTTGGCTATAGATTTGCTAAAGCCCAGTATCCCAGCCTTACTAGCCGCATAGTTGGCCTGACCTGCATTGCCGAATACACCGACCACACTGGACATGTTGATGATCGATCCGGCTCGAGCCTTGAGCATCGGTCGCATGGCGTGCTTTGTGAGGTTAAAGACCGACTTGAGGTTAACATCAATGACGCAGTCCCACTGGTCTTCGCTCATACGTAGCATCAGCGTATCGGCTGTGATACCGGCATTATTGATGAGGGCATCTATCTGTCCGAAATCACCAATAAAAGCCTTGACTAGCTCCTCTGCTTGGTTATAGTCGGCAGCATCGCTCTGGTAGGCCTTGATAGTCGTACCATGATCTCCGGCCTCCTTTACCACTCGCTCTGCACTCTCGGCACTGCTTCGATAGCTAAAACCTACATTGGCCCCTTCGGCAGCCATTGCTTTGACGAGGGCCTCGCCGATACCTCTACTCCCTCCCGTGATCAGTATTGATTTGTCTTTTAGTAGTCCCATTCTAAAATTTGTTTTTCCACATCATACTCTCGACGGGCTTGTCCGTCCGTTGTATGTATTTGGCGTTTTTCTTCTTGTTATAGTAGTTCTCGATCGTGCCGTCTACAGTGAAGTAGATCAGCTGCCCGATAGGCATACCCGCATATACTCGTACGGGCTGCACGCATGATATCTCAAGCGTCCAGGTATTACAAAACCCTACGTCTCCCTTACCGGCTGTAGCGTGGATGTCGATACCTAGGCGGCCTATCGATGACTTACCTTCTAGGAAGGGTACCGTGGCATGAGTCTCGGTATACTCCTGGGTAACTCCTAGGTATAGGGTGCCAGGCTCCAGCACAAAGCCATCGTTTGGTATCTCGTGGTAGGTAACCTGATTATGCTTGCGGGCATCGAGCACGCGGGCATCATAGGTAGCTAGCCACTTACCGAGGTGTACGTCGTAGCTATTGGTACCTAGACAGTCTCGGTCATAGGGTTCGATAACTATCTCGCCCTTGTCGATGGCGACTAGTATTTGCTGGTCCGTTAGTATCATTAACTATGGTCTGGAGTGCGAAAATACTATTATAGGATGGTACATTGCCCATGCAGGCAGTTGAGGTGCACTTCGAAATAGAGGTTTGCTACAAGTACCGGTCTGTTCTGGGCTATCTTGACATCTGAATAATATGACAGTATTCACCTGGAGATACTGCTATGACTTTTGATTTTGTAGCCGTTGTCGGAAAGGCCCGACTGGCCTCATTCTTTTGCTGAGATCAAAAGAATGCAAACCTGCCTACCTGGCAAGCCAGCTTGGCAGGCAGGAATCATGTCGCTGTAAGGATATTCTTGACCTTATGATAACCCAAGGAAATTGACTATTCTTTATTATGTGACTACTTGCACAGCAAATCAATTAAGGTCAAGACCGATCTAGAGCCGTGTCAAAATTGCTTTTATTTTTCTAGGAGACTGAATGCCCTTTGCGTCGAACCCGTACACAGTTTGCACTGGCACCCTCAAATGTACTTATGGTGCTGAAAAATTCGCACATTTTGGCGACTCTTGCTCTATCTCTGTACAGCAACAGATGGCTGTAGGCTGCTGACCACTTTTCATCCATTAAGCTGGTACGATACAGTGGCAACTAAGTGAAAGGGGTTGAAGATTCCTATATATATAGGTAGGCAATTAGACCAGCATAGTATCCTATCGGTTCTATGTTGATAACAATGGTTGACAAATATCCATCTGGAGATACTACTATGACTTTACCTCGACTAGGCATCTGTTAGCGCTGCCGCAGTTATACTCGTAGTGCAATAAACCCAAATCAAGTACTACCACAATGTGGCTAAAGCCCTTGGGGGACGCTTACCTTCTCCCGTCCGCTAAAGCAGACGGTAAATAAGTATGCAAGGGCATCGAGCCAACATTAGCACCTTTTTAGCATTATTAATGCGCAGCGATCTTTAAGACTGCGTTATCTTGCATTTTTTTCACACAGCTACATGACTATGTACTTACGAAAGTTATCGTCTTTTTTACCCTTGCTCCTGGTAGTAACGCTTATCACCGCGCAGAATACCAACGAAAATCCTTTCAAACAACTAGAAGAAGACTGGCCGACGCCTAATGAGTACCGCAATGCTAGCGGAGCTCCTGGACACAAGTACTGGAACCAGAAAGTCGACTACAAGATGAAGCTTGAGATCGACGACGATAATCAAGTGCTCTATGGTGATGAGACGATTACTTACAAAAACAATAGCCCAGATGAGCTTACCTACCTGTGGGTTCAACTTGATCAGAACGTACGTGCTAAGGACGCAGACAAGCATAAGATAGCTCCTAATTCTATCAGAGAGAAGATGGACCTAGGGGCACTCAACCGTATTGACCCGCAGTTTGATGGTGGATTTAAGATTGCCCATGTAAAAAACAGCAAGGGCCAGATGATGGAGTATACCATCAACCAAACCATGATGCGCATAGATCTTGACCAACCGCTTAAGTCGGGAAGCAAGACAACGTTCTCCATAAAGTGGCACTATAATATCAACAACACAAGAGAGATAGGCGGTCGCTCCGGTTACGAGCATTTCGCAGAGGATGACAATAACGTCTACTGCATCGCCCAGTTTTTCCCTCGCCTCGCAGTATACAATGACGTGATGGGATGGCAGAATAAGCAGTTTCTGGGTCGTGGAGAGTTTGCCCTAGAGTTTGGGGACTACGAGGTAGAGATCACGGTCCCTGCTGATCACCTAGTAGCATCAACAGGAGCCCTTCAAAACGAAGGCGCTGTACTCTCTGCTACACACCGTAAGCGCCTAGCACAGGCCAACAACGAATACGAGCAACCAGTCATCATCGCCACCAAAGAAGAGGCCGATGAGCGGATCAAGACCAAGGCCACTGGCAAAAAGACGTGGAAGTTTAAAGCAGAGCGAGTAAGAGATTTCGCCTTTGCGACATCAAGACGATTTATCTGGGATGCCCTCAACACCAAGTTGCCTAATGGTAAGACCGCTATGGCCATGTCTATGTATGTCAAGGAGGGTGACTGCCTATGGTCCAAGTATAGTACCAAAGCCGTGGCACACAGTCTCAAGTGGTACAGCCACTACACAATCGACTACCCTTACCCTGTAGCATGGAGTATTGATGGCAGCATGGGTATGGAGTACCCGATGATCTGCTTTAACTATGGTCGCTGTGAGGATGACGGTACTTACAGCCAGCGTATGAAGTATGGGCATATCGGCGTGATTATTCACGAGGTAGGACACAACTTTTTCCCGATGATCATCAACAGTGATGAGCGACAATGGACATGGATGGATGAGGGTCTTAATACCTTTGTACAGTACCTCACAGAGCAGCAGTTTGAGAGAGACTATCCATCACGCCGTGGACCAGCTGATAAGATTACGGACTACATGGGTGGTGATAAGAGTCGTATATCACCGATTATGACCAATAGCGAATCCATTTGGCAGTTTGGTAATAACGCCTACGGTAAGCCAGCTACTGCGCTTAACATTTTGCGAGAGACGATTATGGGTCGAGAGCTATTTGACAAAGCATTTAAGACCTACTCTGAGCGGTGGGCCTTTAAGCAGCCATACCCGGCTGACTTCTTCCGTACGATGGAGGACGCCAGTGGTGTAGACCTCGACTGGTTCTGGAGAGGATGGTTTTATACCAATGACCACGTAGACCTAGCACTCGCTAGCGTACAGCACTACCAGGTAGATCCTGCTGACCCTAGCCAGCGAGAGGCCGTCGCCAAAGCTCGTCGCGAAGCATCACCGACTAACATATCGCAGATCCGTAACAGAGAAGAGATCAAAGAGACCTACAACGAGGCTGACCCTACCCTCGACGACTACTATACCAACTACGATCCACTTGATACAGACGCTATTGACCAGCAAGAGTACGAGCGAAAGATGGCCAGCCTATCAGACGCTGAGAAGGAAATGATGAATAGCGGTAAGCACTTCTATGAAGTCAAAGTAGAGCGAATAGGGGGACTCGTCATGCCAGTCATCCTAGGCCTTGAGTACGAAGACGGTACCGAAGAGGTGATCCGCATACCCGCAGAAATCTGGCGCATGGGTCAGGAAGAGGTGACCAAGGTTATCCCGACGACGAAACCCGTGAAGTCAATCACTCTAGATCCTTATGTGGAGACAGCAGATGTAGACATCAGCAATAACTACTACCCGCCTAGACAAGAGGTGAGTCGCTTTGAGCTATTTAAACAGCGACAGCGACAGCGTGGAGGTAGCAGTGGTGAAAACCCAATGCAGCGTAATAACCGAGCTAAAAAGCTGGGGCAGCCGTAAGGCAGTAGTGGTAGAGCAAAAACACAAAAAGGGAGTGAGCTAATAGTAGCTGATTCCCTTTTTTGTTGGGATGTTAAAGACACGAATTAGCACCAATACCACGAAGGAATAGGTACCTATCAAGAGAGCGGGGTTTCGATGGCACTGCGTTACACTCAACCTCCATTATGTCAGCACATCATTCTAAGCCGCAACGTCACCTAATAATCGGCAGCTGAGGGCCTTGGTTATCGGCAGCTGAGGCGAAACCTCGCTGCTCGATAAGCAAATTACAATCGACTCTTAATCGAGGTCCCAGATTTTGCTTTACAAGTCTCGTTGAACCAAAGGTGCTAGACGGACCTGAGGGCCAAGTGATTTACGAGGTTTCGCTTTACTCAAATACACCTGCCCTCACGGGCAGTAGCTATGATCGACACTAAAGTGGACGAGACCATGTGTTTCTTGTGTGTGCGGCTTGTTACTCTTCATCGATGTCCCAGGTTTCGCTTCACAAGTCTCGCAGTACCACAGGTGCCAAGCGGACCTGAGGGCCGAGTGATATATAAGATAGTCACCTCTACGCATACATGCCTGCAATCTCAGCGGCATACTTGCTCCTGATAACCCTACGCTTGAGCTTAAGGGTAGGTGTAAGCTCGGCATCAGACTTATCAGCCTTGATGCTCTCCCATGGTCCATTGACTAGGGCAAATCGCTTGATCTGCTCGATATGGCTAAAGTCAGGATTGTAACGATCACATATCTTCTGGTAGCGGTCCACTACCTTGGGGTCGGTAATAGCAGCAGCTAGGCTGGTATGTGGTAAATCATGCTCTTTGCACCATTGTAGCAATGCCTCCTCATTAGGTACTATGACGGCAGAGACGAACTTCTGCTTGTCGCCCACGACCATCATCTGCTCGACGAGGATATGCTCCTTAAAACGGCTCTCTATCGGTGCTGGTGCGACGTACTTACCGCCTGAGGTCTTGAGTAGCTCTTTCTTACGATCCGTAATCTGTAGATACTGACGTCCGTCATCGCCATCTATCAGTCGGCCTATGTCGCCTGTGCAGAAATAACGGGTGCCGTTGACCTCTCGGAATACTGAAGCGGTTATCTCTGGCTTTTTGTAGTAGCCTAGCATCACATTAGGACCAGTAGCGAGTATCTCGCCCTCACCTGGTCGGTAGTCACCATCGTCCGTATCGATATGGACGGTCACACTAGGTATGACGAGGCCTACTGTGCCTAGCTTAGCGCCATAGTCACCATAGCGGTTGATCGATATCGTCGGTGCCGTCTCTGTAAGGCCATATCCCTCTAAGATAGGTATGCCTGCGGCCGTAAATACCCGAGCGATCTTGACCGGGCATGGTGCCGCACCTGTAATGATACCCACGAGTCGACCACCTAGGGCTTCCCTCCATTTTGAAAAGATGAGCTTATCTGCAATCTTCATCTTGAGGCCTGCGAGACCCGTCTTCTCTTGGTAAAACTCGAAGTCGTCTACCAAGCCAAGAGCCCAGAAAAACAGCCGTTTCTTAGCACCGGTAAGCGCTAGACCCTTGTTGTAAATCTTCTCGTAGACCTTCTCAAGTAGACGGGGTACCGTGGTAAAGAAGTGGGGCTTTACATTTTGTAAGTCTCCAGTCTCACCGCCTAGGTTGTCGGTACCTGTACAATGTACATGTGTACCTCGCCACGTGTATGCATAGAGTACTGCTCGCTCAAATACATGACAGAATGGTAGAAAACTAAGGCTCTCACTCGTGTGGTCAAATGGCATGCTCTCCGCCGTCTCTAGCACCACAGTAATAAGGCTACGATGTGTCAGCATCACTCCCTTGGGCTCACCGGTCGTCCCACTCGTGTAGATGATGGTCGCTAGGTCATCGGTCTTGATCTGGCTATGCAAGTCATCCACCTCTGCCAGCCGAGTTTCAGAAAATATACTTGTCCAATAATCACAGGCTACTTCCTTATCAAACGTATAAACCTTCTCCACGGACTGTGCCGTACGGCTGGCCTCACTTACTTTATCGTATAGATCGTCCTTGCCGACGAAGACCATCTTGGCCTCAGACTCTGACAAGATGTAGGCATACTCCTTGGCGCTGATCGTCGGATACATAGGTACCGTGATCAGACCTATGTGCAGTGCAGCGAGGTCGACGACCACCCACTCTGGCCTATTCTCATAGGCTACTAGAGCGATCTTGTCACCAGGTCTTAAGCCTTGGTCTAGGAGGCCTGACGCCAGCTGTTTGGCTTGATCTATCAGATCTTGAGTAGACCACCACTGCCAGCCACCTTTACCATCCTTCTTGCCAAAGGCCCGGTCCGTCGGGTACTGCTTTAGTTGGTGGTATACAAAGTCTGATAATCGCGTGAACTGAGACATAGCAAGCATGGATTAGTAAGCGTGAGTAAAAGGCACAGGAGCCTATTTTTAGACAAGTAAGGGTAACGTTTGTTTTGTAATAGCTACACTAAAGCAGTCCGACAGAGCCCTTATAATGTCGGGTTCTTCTTGACAAATGCCGCAATAATCAAACAATAGACAGCTCCCATGAGTGTTCCAGTCAACCAATTTACTATCATAGTAGAAAATGAGCTAACATCAGTCTCATCTAACGCCTCTCGCATTTCGTCTAATTGGTCTTCATTGACACTACCACCGAAAAGGTTTGCGAGAAATTCTGCCATCTCTATTTGTTTTTCTTTTAGCAAGTCCTGTAAAGAAGGATCAATCATATTGTAAAGTACAAGAGTAAAAATTGTAGTTATAAAAGAGCCTACCGCAAAACATACGAGTAAGGACACAAAAGCTTCACCAAAAGGTAGGAAACCTCCATTGTCTACCTTTGCAGCTCGACCAGTCATGATTAAAATAGCAGTACCTATCACTAGAGTTAACACTAAGTTTAGTCCTGCACTGACCACATACTCCTTATTAACTAGATATAGAACTAGCATTAATACTGATACGACCACACCGTATATTACTCCGAATTTGACACCCTGTTTCATTTGTTTCGTGATTTAAGTATGTGAGTTAAACATGCAAAGTACAAAGCTCATTACAGACTTGGAGGCCATGACCTACATTAACACACTCTCTAGATGACTAGACATTCAACATCAGCGTCCAAAAATCTGTCTTTCTGTCGGCAAAGACGAATTGTAAGTGACTAATTGTCAGCACCATATGCCTGTAAGTGACATTTTGTACGCTTATGCCTAGCATTAAGCGCTTAGTCTAGTTTTTGATGATAGTAGAGCAATAAGCAAATAGACCATGAACACGAACAACTTCACTATAAAAGCACAAGAGGTCCTACAACAGGCGCAGCAGATCGCTCTTGAGCGGCAGCACCAGCGTATAGGCCTAGCCCATTTACTCAGGGGTATGCTGGACAAAGATCAGCAGACCATACCACACCTACTTAAAAAACAAGGAGCTAACCTAGTCGCTATATCAGCAGCTCTCGACAGTATGCTGGACGGTAATGCCAAGGTAGAGGGCGGAGAGACCTACTTCTCGAGGGAGGCAGGACAGGCTCTCACACATGCCAACACCTATCTCAAGACATTTAATGACGAGTATGTAGCACTAGAGCACATACTCCTGGGCATCCTTAAGACCAAGGACAGCGTCAGCCAACTACTCAAAGACAGCGGCGTGACGGAAAAAGGCATTATCGCTGCCGTGCAAGACCTACGAAAAGGTAGCCGAGTAACCAGCAATAGTGGAGATAGCAACTACCAAGCGCTATCTAAGTATGCGACCAACCTCAACGAAAGGGCCAAAAGCGGTAAGCTAGATCCCGTAATAGGTCGTGACGAAGAGATACGTCGCCTGCTGCATATAC
The DNA here is from genome assembly GCA_964389475.1 of uncultured Saprospiraceae bacterium. Taxonomy (GTDB): domain Bacteria; phylum Bacteroidota; class Bacteroidia; order Chitinophagales; family Saprospiraceae; genus CAYMFD01. The sequence continues at coordinate 2,515 of CAYMFD010000070.1, read as the reverse complement.
TGGCCCGTCGTACCAAGAACAACCCAATCCTAGTAGGTGCTCCAGGTGTCGGTAAGACGGCGATCGTAGAGGGACTGGCCCACCGCATCATACAAGGCGATGTGCCAGAAGACCTACAGGACAAAGAGATCTATGCACTCGATATGGGAGCCCTGATCGCTGGTGCCAAATACCAGGGCGAATTCGAAGAGCGACTCAAGGCAGTCATCAACGAAGTGATCAGCTCAGAGGGTAATATATTCCTCTTTATCGATGAGATACACACCCTCGTAGGAGCCGGTAAGACGCAAGGTGCCATGGATGCGGCCAACATACTCAAGCCTGCCCTCGCCAGAGGAGAGCTCAAGGCCATCGGTGCTACCACACTCGACGAATATCAAAAATATTTCGAGACCGACAAGGCACTTGAGCGACGGTTTCAGATGGTATCAGTCGGAGAGCCTAGCGAGGAAGATGCGATCTCCATCCTGCGTGGACTCAAGGATAGGTATGAGACCCACCACAAGATCAACATCACAGACGCAGCAGTAGTAGCAGCGGTACAACTGAGTAATCGTTACATCACTGAGCGGCAACTACCCGACAAGGCCATCGACCTCATAGATGAGGCAGCTGCACGACTGCGCCTAGAGATGAACAGTATGCCCGAGGAGCTCGACGAACTAGAGCGACGCATACGACAACTAGAGATAGAGCGAGCCGCCGTCAAGCGAGAAAGCGACGACTCCAAAGTCAAGCAGATCAATGACCAACTCGCCAACCTCAATGAGCAGCGCCAGGAAGTAAAGGCGCAATGGGAGGCAGAGCGAGAGGTCGTACTAGGCGTCCAAAATGCCAAAGAGGAGATGGAGTCCCTCAAACTGCAAGGCAATCAAGCAGAGCGAGAAGGTGACTTTAGTAAGGCGGCAGAGATCCGATACGGTCGCATACCTGAGGTGCAAGCACAGCTAGACAAGCTCATGCGCCAGCTGCAGGTCATGCAAGAAGAGGGTAAGATGCTCGTCAAAGAAGAAGTCGATGCAGAAGACATAGCAGAAATCGTAAGCAAGTGGACAGGCATCCCCGTCACCCGCATGCTCCAGAGCGAAAAAGAAAAACTCATCCTCCTCGAAGAACAACTACATCAGCGTGTCGTCGGACAGGATGAGGCTGTAGAGGCCGTAGCTTATGCAATCCGCCGTAGTCGCACAGGACTGAGTAACGAGAAGCGACCCATCGGCTCCTTCTTATTCCTCGGTACGACCGGTGTCGGTAAGACAGAGCTCGCCAAGGCACTAGCAGAATACCTCTTCGATGATGAAGGTCTCATGACACGTATAGACATGAGTGAGTATCAGGAGAAGCATGCTGTCAGCAGACTAGTCGGTGCTCCTCCAGGATATGTGGGCTATGACGAGGGTGGCCAACTCACAGAGGCTGTACGTCGTAAACCATACAGTGTGGTACTCCTAGACGAGATCGAAAAAGCCCACCCAGATGTTTTCAATATACTATTACAGGTATTAGAAGATGGACGACTGACCGATAACAAGGGTCGAGTAGCCAACTTTAAGAATACGATCATCATCATGACGTCCAATATAGGGTCGGATGCCATCAGAGAGCAGTTTGAAGATATCGAAAACAAGGACCACGACCAGACTGTGGCTAGGGCGAAAGACCTGGTAATGGCTATGCTTAAGGCAACGGTCCGTCCAGAGTTTCTCAATCGTATTGACGAGACCATCATGTTTACGCCGCTATCCCGAGCAGATATCAGAGCGATCACCGAGGTACAACTGCATGACCTCAAGGACAAGTTGGCCAAGCAGGATATCCAGATCGACTTTAGTGAGGCAGCGATGGACTGGCTAGCCGCCGAGGGCTACCACCCAGAGTTCGGGGCCAGACCGCTCAAGCGAGTCATCCAGAAGAAAGTACTTAATACCCTCAGTGACGACTTGCTCCTAGAGAAGGTCGCTGCCAAGGACCACGTGGTGATGGATGTATTCGATGGCAAAGTCGTCTTCAGACAACCACGACCTGCAGAGGTTGAGTAGAACATACACGACAGGCTATTAATAAAGGCCTAATGCACTTTAGCCGTTATCTCCACTCACTAAGTAGAGGTAACGGCTTTTTTGATTAACTCTTAAGAGAAGGACATTACTTGATGCTTGACCTACCAGCAGTGGCTATTATCACACAAATTTGGTTGAGGCCGTGCTTCCTTGTACCGTATGAGGCTGGTTCTAATTAGACCACAGCACCACCTTACTTCTGAGGTGATTGAGCACGAAGTAGTCGAAATTCCCGAGTGAAGCAATCTAGACACGAATTAACACGAATACCACGAATGAAAAAGTGCAGATCAGGAAAATGGAGATTTCGATTGCGCTTTGCTACACTCAATCACCTTTATAATCGACCCTGGACCGAGGTCCCAGGTTTTGCCTGAGGGCCGAGGGACGTTAACTTATGAGGTGATTGAGCACGAAGTAGTCGAAATTCCCGAGTGAAGCAATCTAGACACGAA
>CAYMFD010000069.1:9168-20492 GCA_964389475.1 uncultured Saprospiraceae bacterium | reverse complement strand
TAGCTAGTCTTTTATCACTACTTATAATGATGAGCAATGGACAATAGAGTAAAGGAGATCATAGACAGTGGTATTATCGAAGAATACCTATTCGGTACATTAAGCGCTGATGAGCAAACCGAAGTAGAAGCACTTATCAAGCAGCATCCGGCACTAAAAGACCACATGCAGGCCGTACAAGAAGTACTGTGGGGCATGGCGGATGATATGGCGATCGAGCCACCACCTAGTGTCAAGAAAAAAATTATGGAAGAGATCCGTAGCGAAAATCCTACGGCGGCGACAGGCACATCTGGCAGTAAGCACTTAGGCTGGTGGGTAGCCGCTGCTGTAGCGCTAATAGCCCTACCAACGCTGATCTATACCAATGGCCAAAACCAGAAGCGACTATATGCAGTCAAAGCCGACCTGCTCGCCTGCCAGGCAGACCAGTCCGCCGTGGAGGGTGAGTTATTAGCCGTACAACAATTGATCGGCGAAAAATCTACAATAACTATTCTACGTAATACCGACGTCTCCTTGGAAGTAATCGCGTATGCTAGGCCAGACTCCAAGCAACTCTACCTAGATACAAGGTCCCTACCTGTGGTACCTACAGGCAAATGCCTACAACTATGGGGTGATCTAGATGGGAGTATGATCAAAATAGCAGTCTTGGACCCTGACCAAGACTACCTAGCCGATCCACTCGTCTACAATCCGTCGTACACAAGTATTAATCTCACCGTAGAGGATCTAGGAGATGATGGACTGGGTAGTGATCACGCGACAGTAAGTAGTCTAGTGGCTAGTGCTGTGCTGTAGGGTTATCAATCATGGTGATAGCAAGAGTCTACCTCAAAGATCAGCCCGTGCCCAGTGCACGTCCTCTACCAATTCTATTGTCGATTAACCAGCACTGGCGCAGCAAGACCAATAAAAGGTGAATGCCAAGTTGACGCCATGCCCAGCATGACGTGTACACAACTCAAAGTTGTATAGGTATGCACAGGGCTAAAGCAAATGGTATAAGATATAAATAGACTAGCATGATCACACGGGTATCACTACGGATCAAAGTACTACACTTCATCCAACAACCCAGCCTATAGCTTTACAAATGCCACTTGCTGCACTCGGTCTACATGCTCTATGAGTATCTGATATTTACCCGCCCGCAGGGTCTGTACTCGTATACCCTCCGTATCCCAGACACCTCTCAAGACAAGGCGACCTAGCGCATCGATAATCTTGTAGGTACAATCTATACATTGGCCCTCAATGCGCAGTCTATCACTGACAGGATTGGGGTATACGACCATGTCATCGCTTGGCAGTACGTCCTCTATGTCGGTAAAGATGCACTGAGCTAGTATTTCTTCTCTCGAGCTGCAGCCCACACCATTGTCTGCTATATCGGCTACATTGCTAGTGTCTCTCAGATAGTGGCACAGCCAGTCCGTATTACAATCAGATAGATTGGGGTTGTCAGTCATCTGTACCGCCTCTATCAGACCCATGGCTACATCTATATCTTCGATGGTGGTAAGGTCTGGCATCTCTCGGATCTTGACCTCCTTGAGGTAGTCTAGGGTAGACAGCCAGCTTAGGTCGGACATGCCAGGTTGTTCCCATAGGTCCACTTTGTGTACTTTGGTAAGCCCCATATTGTAAAAAGCATCATTCAGCGAAGGTGTATTGGTGATCTCTAAATCACCTATGGAGTCAAGGCTAGGTAGACAGCTCACATACCTCAGTTCATCGCAACCCCTTACCCAAAATTGGTCAAGGGTCGTTATTTTATCAGATATCTTTATAGAGTCTAAAGCACGAGCACGCGTACGTAGTCGACCAAGGTAAACTAAGTCATGAAATGCATCAAAAGTCGTAAGATCTGGCGAGTCCAACACCAAGCGACGTGTAGAGTCAATACCCTCAAAGCCAAGCACTGCCCTCACATCAGAAAATTCTGATATTCTCAACTCGCCATTTGATAAATCTCGTAATTTTACCCAAGAGGAGACGGTATCTATATTTGGCCAATTAGTGTACCGCCACGAACCACTGATAGATTCCACATTATGTAGGCCAGACCTTTCTACATTTGACAAATTGAAAGACATCAATAAGCCCCCTCCAATGTGGCGAATCTGCCTAAGTGAGTCAAGATTACTAATAAATCCGTCACGGTTATCTATGCGTATCAAACCCACACTGTCACAAGGATCACAAAACAGAGGAAAGATATCTACATCTGTCTGTGTGGCAAAAGTGTAATCATCCTGCGCATGAGTGGTACAGACAGTGCCTAAGGTTAAGACAGTGGCCAGAATACAAGTAATTATCTGCTTCATAGTTTTAAGAATTTTTGGGTGTGAGTATAGGCTTTGCTAGTCGTCAGCAAGAGGTACGAGCCTGGTATCAAGTGGCTTACATCTATGGCCGCCTCCTTACCAGTTATTATCATCTGACCCGCCATATCACGAATGACGTACGTGCAGTTCTCACAGTCAGACTCTACGTATAGCCTGTCGCGGACAGGATTGGGAAACAACTCCAGATCCAACTCGCCTACCGTCTCGTCTGTATCGCTGGTAAATACACAGTTCTGAAATATCTCGTTGCGAGAGTTGCAGCCTGGAGCATTAAGCCCTATATCATAGACGTTGGCAGAATGTAGCAGATACTCGCAAATCCATGGTACACTACAAAATGTGAGATTGCGGTTTCCAACTATTCGAAGCGAATCCAATCCTGACACATCAATTTGCCATTCAGGAATAGAATCTTCATTAAAAATCCCAACGATGAATATCGCGCTATCAATTTTGACGACGTGTCGAAACTCCAAAAATGAAAGGCAGTTTTGACAACCTTGCAGATTTAAAACAGACACATGCGAAAGCTCTGGAAAGAGGCCACCCACTGGCTTTTGCCCTTTCAAAACAGTGTTGACAATTTCTAAATCTCCAACCATCTGAAGGCTATCAAGACTCTCCATGTACAATCCTTGAAAATTAAAAATACTGAAGAGACCATCGACTCGCTTCAATACATCAAAAGCTTGGACATAAACACTATCAGCTCGTGAGCGATGCAGAAGTAGCGAACCTTTTATAACAGATAGGTTAGCAAAAGCATCAATATATTGCACACTATCTATCACGCTAACCTCAATACCACCAATAGACTGCAAGTTGTTAAAACCTGTGATAGATTTCAATCTAAAGAGTGAGGCCAATCCTAGATTACCATGAATTGTTGTTAAAGAGTCATACTCACTACCTAGATACTCCAAATCTCTACTGCTAAAAATCACATATGAACCTTCTATCTGAACCACTACTGGGGTCAACATTAACTTACTTAAATCTCGGTTACTTCTAATTAGTATATCACCAGACACATACCGGCATCGCCTCCCTACTGTGACCTCCTCAAGAATATCATTATTAGAAACCTCTATATGCTCTGCAAAATCTTGATTGTTCATAACTGCAACAATCTGAAGGCTGTCACAATCATCTATAAGCAAACCTCCTACGAACGGTCCTGAACCACCAAAATCTAGAGAATCACTCTCTACTCGCTGTATGGACAACAAGCCGTGTATTGTATCGACTTGCATAATTGCCGTCAAGTCCAAATCAAATTGAACATCAGAAATCACTAGGTCTCCATTGATTACATCAACAGAACTTAAAGGACTCAAGTCCGTTATGTCGCCTGACAAGGTAAGAGCCTCGATACCGTCACAATCCGAACAGGTGTTAAAGTACGAGGCAAATGATTCTTGATCAGAAAAAACGAGTTGCCCATACAAATCGGAAGACCAGCCTGTAACGCAGCAAATGCAAAGTATGATAAGCCTTAAGGGCATCCAAAACAATTTTTTGATCCACTACCCATATCATCAAATCTAAAATCGTTTAGCATCACCTGTCCGAGGGTACAATCTGCCGCCAGCAACCCAACTACTTCTGCCCCTTCAACAGTAACGAAATAACCGGGTATCTGGAACTGCGGAAACACCTTAAAGCAGTCCTCAAGCCCATCGTTTTCCTCAAGAATCACATAGTTCAGACCAGCTGCATCCAAAGCATGACCTATTAATTGTTTTATTTCACAATAGTTTTCAGGTAGAGGAGCCGGTACTGGGATCTGTGATGGACTAATACCGTCATTGCATTCTTGCGCATTAGGGATAGATTGAAATGCCAAATCTTGTATGCTGCAGTCTGGAAACCGTAACCTCAAGCCTACCATACATTCTAGCCCACCATTAACATGACCAAGTTCATCCCAACATGCATAACTTGTACATGAAGGAATATTACTAGAACAAGCAATTACTGTCCGCACAGTTGTACAGCAGCCATTTACATCTTTTACCGTTAGGCTTACTTGATAGAGACCTCCAGAAGAAAAAGTATGTGTCGGATTAGAACTTGTTGAGGTTGACCCATCGCCAAAATCCCATTCATACTGCAGCACATCAAGTGGTCCCAGAAAATCTGCTTCAAAAACGTATTGGCACTCTGCCAACGTCTCAGACCTTATGCCGTTTAGTAATCTTGAGTGACACAATAATTCATAATTATCCTGAAGCAAGAAAGCATTACCATCATTTGATTGAGCAAACACGAAGAAGTTATCATAGTCTTGATCAGGATAGATATTGTCCTGCTCGATTACTGGCCAATGCATCACACCGCAGCCGGGACCGCTAATTGCTTGTTGTATGATTTGGAATCCATTAGAGAGGTCAGGCGCTTCCATAGGATCGAATAGTGGGGCTCCTTGCAAGAAATAAGCATTGAAAATGGCTGTCTCACCTAAAGTAGGTGTTGCTTCTAATGATAAGCTGTAATATATATCAGGGTCACTCACAATACTTACAGCTTGCTGTAGACCTTCCACACCAACTATACCAGTGGTAATCTCATTCTTGCCAATTGAAGTCGCATGTGCATATCTGACACAGTCCCAAGTACAAACTGTGCTTCCTTCGATCGACCAAAGGTCACTAGTACCGAAATCAACCCATGGTGGAACCCAACCATTTTGAAATTCCAAAATAACACAGTCATTATGTGGGACATAAGTCTCAAAATCACCATTTTCCAATAGATTATCACAAGATAAAACCATCCTACTTTCTAGCTCCTGATTCTCATATTGATCTACAGTTGGTTTCATATCGTCTTGACAACTACTAAAAGTCAAAAGCAAAAGAGAGCAGAATTTTAGACAATAGATTAAGAGACTATCTTGTGTGTCTGTGTGTCTGTGTGTCTGTGTGTCTACTATACATCCTAAATTACTTTATTTAATTAAATATACTACAAAATCACCACATCACCAAAAATATAACTAGAGAATACTACTACTCAAAAACGGAGGTTATCTTATTTATGGATAAATTCTAGAAGTCATATGATCCTATATATTAATCTTCGATTAACCAGTACTATCGCAGCCAGACCATCCAAAAGCGTGTGGCTAGCGTGACGTATGCCTAGCCCGAGCCCAGTGCACGTCCTCGACCAATTCTATTGTCGATTAACCAGCACTGGCGCAGCCAGACCATCCAAAGCGTGTGGCTAGCATGACGCATGCCTAGCGTCACGTGCATGCGACTAGAAGTCACGAGAACGTGCACCTGGCTCGGGCAAACCAACATAACACCAAACCACCAAAAAAAAGAGGCCATCTGAATTACTCCAGATGGCCTGCTAACACTATTCGTAAATAGTAATGGATCTTATCGATTATCTGACAATCGTTATATCTCCCGTGATCGTCTCAGGTTGTCTAGCATCATTGACATAAGAGAGGTCGATAACATAGACGAATACGCCTGGGTTGACCGCCTGGCCCTTGTATCGACCATCCCAGCCTACGGCCGGATCGTTAGGCGGCACGTCGGTCACCTCAAAGAGGAGCTCTCCCCATCGGTTGTAGATCAGCATCTTATTGACACGAGCTACGCTAGAGGACTTGACAAAGAAACGATCATTCTGAGTACTACTTGTCGGGTTAAAGATGCTCGGAATATTGAGGTTGATTACCGTCTCCGTCACTATACGCAGGCAGTCATCGGCCTCACACATATCTGTATCGACTACTGTCACACAGAACTCTGCCGCAGCAAAGTCACCCGTCACGGTGATCTGCTGGCAGTCTTCTGCACCTTCACAGATCACGACATCGTCCTGCGTCCATATAATATTGGCGATGAGCGAGTCTGGTACGGATGTAGTAAATGTCAGCGTCGTATCTGCGCCATCATCTAAGGCTATGTCAGGACCTAGGTCGATCGTAGCTTGCTGTTTGGGCAGAAGCGTTACGAGTTCACTCACCGTACACATCTGCGCATCAGTTACGACCACGTTATAATCGCCTGGAACTAGGTTAGTAAATAGAGTCACCGAAGTACTAGTCGTGATACCGCCATCTATACTATACGTATATGGTGGTGTACCACCCTCGGTGATAATCGCTATGCCCCCATCAGCTGCTCCGAAGCACGAGATAGGCTGCGGTGTCACAAATATCTGCGGGAGGTCTCCGTCTGACGTGACTGACACTACATCAACAGCGGTACAGCCAGTCTGAGTATCTGTAACGACCAGTCTGTAGTCGCCCGCTTGACTGGTGTTGAGAGTAGACTCCGTACCTACTTCCTGACCAAGGCTTAACCACTGATACGTAATATTTGCTCCAGTACTAGAGTTGCCGCCTAGGTTGGCTACGTTATTATCACAGGTTAGCTCTTCATCTGCACCAGCATCCGCTACAGGTAGGGGTTCGATCACGACCTCTATCGTCTCGCTCGCTGGCTGACATGGCGCTGTACCAGCTACCTGATAGGCAAATCTATACGTACCAGCCGCCTGCGCATCTACCGTAAATGTGCCAGCTAGTGCATCAAAGGCACCACCTGTGCTAAGTGTAGCTGACACCTCCGTCCATACACCACCAGATGTCTCTCCGTCTAGGGCATCATTGAGGGTTACGATGACAGGCACTCCCTGACATATAGGTGGCACAGGGACAAGGGTACCTGCGCTAGGTGGATCCACTACTGTAAGTATCAACGTATCTGCTGGTGGACAGTCGGGCTCTGGGTTATCCAGGTTATAGTACACCTCATAATCACCACCAGTCACTGCTGTGAGGTCTATCACACCAGCAGACAGTGTAAGGGCATCTGAGGTCCATGTACCAGGCTCGTCAGGATCATCAAAGACAGTGAGATTGTATGTACCTGCATCAGCGCAGACATCAGCTAGAGGACCGACCTGTGGGACAGGGCAGTCACAGTCTAGGGTCGTAATCACGACGGGGTAGCTGACACTACCACAAGGCGCTACACCTGGCAAGCGGTAGGTAAAGTCGTAGGTCTGTCCAGAAGGCTCACCTAAGAAGGAGACTAGACTGGCATTGGGCACAGGTGTACCATTAGCGTCTAGCCATATACCGGTAGCATCACCGTCGGTCACTAGGCCGGTCAAGTTAAATACTGCGGGGATAGGACCATCAACGATAGTACAGGCATCACCTGTAGCTGTTACTGTTGCGGATCGTACAGCTGACACCTCGAGTATAACGGTATCTGCCTGCGGGCATGCGCCACTCTGCGCTACATCTAGGGTATAGATCACCGTGTAGTCACCACCATCTAAGCCGGTCAAATTGATCGTCGTACCCGACTGTGGCACTACTGTGGCTCCTGGAGATATTACTGTAAACGTTCCGGCATCTGTCGTTGTCGTCGTCAATATAGACAGGTCATAGTCTCCTTGGTCATTACATACAAGGTCGCCATCGATATCTGGATTAAGGCACTCACAATCGATAACGGTGATGGTCAGCGTATCCGATATATTGCTACACGGGCTCATCGCGCCTTCGCTAGTAGTCGTATAAACGAAAACAAAATCATCGCCAGGTGTCTGACCTGCGAAGTCAACGGTGCCGTCAGCAGCGATAGCAAGCATAGCATTACCATTGTCAATTTGCGTCCAGTTGCCCTGTGAAGTACCATTACCTGTTACTAGGTCCGTCAAATTGACCGTAGTCTCCCCTACTCCTGTATTCTCATTACATGGCGGCACTATTGATTCGAAGGTAATCTGTGGCGCAGCCCGAACGATCAGGGGCCTTACTAGTGAGTCTGGACACTCCTGTATCATCGTATTAAATACGTAGTATACCTGATAGCTGCCAGAAGGAAGTCCACTAGGATCAAACGTTGATCCCATCAGTGGGTCTGGCGTAGCATTAGTGCTCCACACACCAGGTCGATCACTGGTTAAGAAGGTGTCAAGATCTATGGGCAGGTTATCTGTACAAAGGTCTGGCAAGGCCGAGAGTAGTGCCGGAGGACAGTTACAGTTGATGACCTCAACCGTTACCTCCTGCTCGATATCTCTACAAGGCTCAACGTTTTCGATCGTATAGACGAACGTGAGAATGGTACCAACTGGTAGACCTGCACCGTCACATATACCACCTACCAGTGTTACAGTGGGTCCTCCTGTCTGAGTCCATGTACCTTGATCACTTGCAACGATCAGGACATCAAGATCAAAGGTCGTCTCATTACCACCGACGGCAACATTACATACTTGGTTAGGCTCACCGGTGAGGGTGATCGTAGGCGCATCGAGTATTTCTAGCGTCTGTGTAGAGCTAGGCTGACAGCCTGGTACGCCAGGCAATGGATCTACCGTGAATGTCAGCTCATAAAGACCGGCTGGTTGGTCAGTAGCGTCGATCGTACCTGTACTTACATCGAGTGTATGACCGACAGGACCATTGGTCACCGTCCAGGTACCAGGGTTAGTGGTATTCTCCAGCGTACTCAATACTAGGGTACCCCTATCATTACAGATAGGGTCTGGCACTAGGGTGGCTGCTGATGGCCTGACGACGAGTACCGCCATCGTATCAGATGCAGTAGGACAAGGCGCCATCGCTACCGTATCAGCATAGGCAAAGGTGTAAGTACCTACAGCTAGTCCTGTAAAGTCAACGTTTGTCACGTCTGACAGGTCTGGACCTCCTACTGCGCCTACAAAGCTCCATTCTCCTAGGTCACCAACGGCCTGTGCAGTAAAGTCAATTGACTGATTCTGACCAGCGACTGCGCAGACGTAAACCGTATCAGTAACATCTACCATAGGGGCAGCATTTTCGATTACTTCGAAGGTACCACTACCCGAACAGCCACCTTGCATAACGGCCACTCTAAAGACACCTGCACTATCTACGACTATACTGTCTACAGTGACACCCATTGGCAGCCCATCTGGACCGAACCATTCATACGAGTCGAATGATCCTGTCCTTAGGATCACTTGAGACCCATCACAAATAGGACCACCGCTTATACTTGGTTGTAGGGTATCACTCTGCATAACCATGATCGTATCCGTGTCAGAACAACCATTACCATCGACAAGGCTGACCACGTACGTCCCTGCGGTCGCTGTGGTTAGTGTAGGGTTACTACCCGTCACAGGACCGAACCATTGATAAGTATCCGTAGGTAAGCCTCCATCCGCAGAGAGGGTCGTGCTATCGCCCAGACAGAAAGTCGAACTACCACTTATCTGCACATCTGGCAGCGGATTGTAAGTGATGACTCGCTGAGCCACACTAGAGCAACCTGTATTATCGGTTGCTGTCACCGTGTAGACTGTCTGGCCTATAACAGTAGTGATGCTAGGCGTAACCTCTCCATTAGGATCCCACTCATAAGTAGCATAGTCGCCCGTATTGACAACAGCAACTGTCAGCATATCGTCTGCGCAGGCGACGCTATCCGTCGTAAGTACGATTGGTGTCGCTTGTGTGATTGGTATGATGAGGTCCGCTGTCCGTGAGGTACAGCCGTCTTCATCCTCTACCTCGATATAGAAGCACCCATTAGGATAGTTGATTAGATCAACCACCTCTGAAAGTAAGTCTCCGATCACCTCTGTTATCAGAATACCATCGCAGGTATATAGTCGTACCAATACAACTGCAGCACCTCCATTGGTAGGGAAGCCATCCCCTTCGATCGTCACTTGCGTATCACCGCAGTTGAGCGAAGGTGCATCTATGTTGGCTCGTGGAGCATCTGCGATCGTTACGAAGGCTGTTGCCTGATCGAAACAACCATTGGCATCCGTCACCTCTACGGTAATGATGTATGGCACCCCTGCACTACCTGTTGACAGCTCCTCGTCTACCGTGTAGGTATCATCTAGATGGGTACCTGGCACGAGGCCTACGGTACCGACTATACCCGCTGGTATGATCCAGTTAAAGCTATAAGGAGGTGTACCATCGAGCATCTCAGCTACGATGTTTATATCTGTATTAAAGCCATCTAGCACCTGGCATACCGAGTACTCCTCAGGGAATATATCTACATCCACTGGTGGAGCCACATCTACGACGACCGACCCTGTACCTGTACATCCCAGATCATCTGTGACCTGTACCGTATAGGTCGTCTGTGTAGTAGGCGTCGCAATAGGCGTGGGTGATGTAGGGTCATCTAATGAAGTCGTAGGCGACCACGAATAGGTGACATAGTTACCATTACCACCTGTGATGATAGGATTAAGCTGTGTATCTGCACCCGGGCAGATGACCACTGGGTTGGGGTTAAAGTCGATTAAAATGTCGGGATATATAGTAATCGTAATGACTGTATCAGGTCCCGGACAGTCTACACCAGGTATGACTACTCTAGCGGTATACGTCACAACTTGTGGTGTGGTTACCCCAGGGTTAATGGTCAACACATCGTTGATCGTACCGGCACCTGCAAAGGTGATGGTAGGCAGGGTCTCACCTGTAACGTCAGGGTTGTCCTCTACTACTATAACGATATCATCCGTAGTACCATCGGCCGTCTCGACAAAAATGCTGATCATATCACCAGAGCAGATCTCTTGCATATCTGGCGTAGGATTAACTGCTCCTGGGAAATCACAAGCGACCGTGACTAGGTCATTAGATATCTGCGCCACATCGTTGAGGCACTCCCCTAGTGGATCATCCCAGCAACCAGAGGCCGCATCAGAGAAGGTCTGGAAGCCAACCTCAAAATCGGCCGCTTGACACTCAGGCTCTGTAGCGAAATTCTTAATCGTTAGGTCAAAACAGAAATCGGTGATATTGACCACGTTTTGTCCGATACCATAACTGGTCTCTGGTAAAGAGGTACCACCGTCACAATCACCACCGGCTGGACCTGGCGTATTCCAAAACCACCCGCCTGGTAAAAAGGTCTGTGCTGGCATAGGCGTCGCGCATGGACAGGCTTGGCAAAACTTATTACA
>CAYMFD010000069.1:0-9068 GCA_964389475.1 uncultured Saprospiraceae bacterium | reverse complement strand
CCATTAACAGAGATCAAATTATTACAATCAGGGCCAGCATAAATCTCAAAGGAAGGATCCCATGATCCGTCATCGACCAAGACCTGCGCATAAAACTGTGCCGCATCATCATCTATCTGAAACTGAAACCATACTGTGGGTCCATTATTGGTCCCACAACTACCAGGGTTAGTCTCTGGGCAAGCATAGTCTAGGCAAGACTTGACACATACGTCATAGCTAATTACACCATCCGTATTGGTCACTAGGGCTTCAGGCGTGGCTTCTATGCAATCGTCTGCGTATGTACATGGAGGATCTACATCCTCTGCCAGTACAGTAAAGTCACCGCATCCTGCGTCAGTACTCGTCACTTTTATAAACAAAGGTGGGGTCAACTGCTCTGCACAGTCAATCTTGATAACCTCCCCGGCTCCACAGTCACTACCTAGGAGCATACCATTGTTGGTGCCTTCGTAGACCTCTACGGAGTAGGAGGATATGCCATTGGGTGTAACCGTAACATCTACACCTTGACTCACGCCATCTGGCGTAAAAGTGTACCATACAGAGTTTTCGTCAAAGGCTCCAGGGCAGTCTTGATTAGGCAGATCCGCTGCAGGATCATCTATAGCACCTACCGCACAACATGTAGTACCGCCATGTGTACCACCAGTACCATTAAGGTCTAGGGCTGGCACGTTAGGGTGGTTAGGGTCGGGGCTATCGTTTATCGGAGGCACATCGATTTTAATCCTTAGGGTAAACGTCCCTTCCGTATCTGCCGTCGTGCTACCTACAGCTATGTAGTAGGTAGTATTGCTCATGAGCGGTATACCGTCGGTCAACATCGTATTACAGCCAAAGCCACCAATAAATGTCAACGGCGGTCCACAACTTGTAAAGACGCCAAAGAAAGGATTAGCAAGGGCTCCCGTGATCTCCATCGAGACATCACTCATAAAGTCTGCGGGGGTCGTAAACTCATACCACGATACAGCTGACAACGAGTAGTCGCAGCCATCCGCCATACCAAGCTCAGGGCACCGATTTACGGTCGTAAGATTAAACTCCATAAAGTCGCAGAACATATCCACCACAAGCACCTCTGCTCCTGTACAGAGATCATTAGCCTCGGCAGGTGGGTTAGGGGTTATCGTTATCTCAAACTCTCCCTCATCCATCATATCGTTACTACCGATGATGACGTAGTACTCTGCTCCTGGCAGGGCACAATCGAGGGTCAGCGTAGTCGCGTTACAGTCCTGCTGCTCAGGCGTTGGAGTCGGACAGTCAGCGCCGTTATTATAAAGGCCTACTTGTATAGAAGTACCGCCGACTGGGTCTGTACCTACTCCCACAATATCTACGGTAAAGGAAGTCGCATCATCTGGCATAGTAAAACGATACCACACCGTTGCGTCATCGTTGCTGCCACAACCGACATCCGGCATACAACCTACTGTACTTGCTGGATTAGTTACCGTAGTCCCAGTACCTGTTGCTAGACCAGTTACCTCTACAGCATCAGCACAGTCATCATTGACACATCCGCTAAAGACTCGTATACATAGGTCAAAAGTCCCACCCATATTGTCATTGGTCCCGACGATGACCGTATATGTTGTGTTAGGCGCTAGCGTCATATTGCCATCTAGAGGACCTGTATCCCCATTAGCACAAGTAGATCCAGGCAGTAGCGTGTAATTGGGACAAGTACCCTCCACGATAGCCACCACAGGATCTGTAAGGCCTGTCACATTAGCTTGTACAAATGTGGGAATGAGTGGATCAAAATTGTCCGTGGTAAACTCATAAAATACAGTGTTGAAAATAGGAGCACCACACAGGATATCTACCTCATCGTCAGGACAGGCAAGTTCGTTACAGTCTGTGATACAGATCTCTGGATCATCTGTCACGATCGCTGTTGCAAATGCTGTCTGATCAACATCAGCACACTCGTCATTATCTACACAGCCAGGAGTCGCCGTTGTAGTATTGAGGGTAATATCAAAGGACCCTTCATTGGCGGCAGACGAGGCCACCAAGATCGTAATGGTAGTGCCCTCCTCGACGCAGCTCAGGGTGATGAGGTCGGTGCCACTACCACCGCAGTAGTCTGCTGGTGTACCATCTGCCTGATTAAGCAATGTTAGCGAAGCACAGTCATCAACTACGGCAACGCTTAGTTGGTCGGCACCAACTGTCGTGTAGCCGGTCACGTCGATCATGATCTCTTTGACATCTGGCTCTACCGTGTAGGTATACCATACGGTATTGGTCTTATCAGGATCGCAAGCCGTACCAGTGACTGGGCCTGTTGCACAGATGGTGGTACCAGGTGTTGCGGTATTGCTAGTAAGGGATTCTGCATCTGGATCGCAGATATCGTTGGCAGGTGGTACGATCGTCTTTATGTCGAAGGACTCTGATCCTGTAGCACCGTCGATACCCACTGCTACGAGGTAGGTGTTACCACCCGTCAAGCCCTCAAAAAGCTCGTCACCTGTCGCACAATCCGCAGGAGTACCTGCGAGTGCTAGGTTGCTACAATCATCTTCGAAAATACCTAGGAATACATCTGTACCGAGGTTAGCTACCTCTATACCCGTACCGTCTGCTGGCAGCGTCACGGTATACCAGACGACCGCCTCAGTATCAAAATCACAAGAAGACCCAGTGAATGATTCTGGGCAAGCATCTGTATTGTCAAATGTCACGGTCTCGAACTCACAGTCGGCTGCGAAGTTTATCGCTATCGCATCGCCACATAGATCATTGCCATCAGGCGACACAACTGAGTTATCCTCTGCTACGGAAATACCATAGTCACCAGCATTAGCCGCTGTCGCACCTACTGCTATGGTAAGGACAGTACCAGGCTCTACACAGTTAAATATCACGTCGCCGTTGGTCGCCATACAGGGGTCTCCTGACATGGGTGGATTGGAGGTAGTATAGTCTACACCATTACATCCCGCATCTGATATGTAAAGGACACCATCCGTAATGGCTGTACCCGTTGTAGTCGTATTGCCGACAAGGCTTATCGTCAACTGCACATTACCCGGTCCTACTACTGTATACTCGTGGTAGACCACACCATCGTCCGTCGTATTAAGTCCGCAGAAGCCAACAGCATCTGGAGAAGCACAGGCAGTCGTACCATCGAAGGCCACGCCATCAGCTAGTACCTCCGCATCGGTAGCACATATATCATTGATAGGAGCTGCTGCCACCTCGCTGACGAGGATGTCAAAGTCCCCCTGACCGGTCTCGCTAGAGCCTACGGCTATTCTTATTTCAGTATTAGAAGGCACACACTCTAGTATGATATCTGTCCCTAGGGTATAAGTACAATTCTGGGCATCAGGATCGCCGTAGACGGTTGTACAATCATCCTCAAATACGACGAGGCTGACATCACTAATCGGCGTAGCACCACCTGCGACATTAATAGTCACATCGGCATTACTAGCACCTGTGGAATAATTAAAGTATACCGTACTGGCATCCGAATCCGTAGCACCTCCTCCGCAGAGGTTATGGTCAGGGCCAGAGCATAAATTGTCTGTAGCCTCTACATTACCGTCTGTCAGCAAGGTGGGACTGGTACAGTCATCATTGGCCGGTACGGCACTAGATGTAGTAAACTGTATATCAAAGTTACCTTCACTACCATCTGCACTCGCTACAACGATGATGATGGGATCAGTAATACAGGTATATTCCAGATCTCCATCGTCACTAGAGCAACCATCTAGCACATTACTAGGGTCGATCGTCGTACCGCCGCAGCCATCAAGGACTAGGACATTGACATCGCCTATCTGTGGGGCAACCGTACCGCCACCACCTACATTGATCGTAATATCAACTGGAGTCCCAAGAGGGTCAAATGAATAGTAGACGTCATGACTCGTACTACCGTCTAGACCACAGAAAGCTTCCTCTCCACCTGCGCATAGGTTAGTCTGATTGGTCAAGCCACCATTGGCTATAGGTGAGGCATCTCCGCATAGGTCGTTAACAACACTGGCATCTGTCTCGGTGATGGTAAGATCAAATGATCCCTCACCCACTAGCGAGCTACCTACGGCGATCGTGTAAGTACCTGCTGGCACACAAAATAGGTCAAGGCCAGTCGTATGGTCACAGGTGAAGCCTGTAAAGGCAGCTCCCGGAGCACCATACTCGTCTCCTAGGTCTGTAGCACAAGCGTCATAGAATGCGATACTACCCGCTGACAGTGCCGGAGATCCAGAGCCTACTACCGCGATAGATAGGTTGGCAGAAGTAGATGTTATCGTGTAGTCGTAGTAGACGGTTTGATAATCATTATCTGTCGCTGTACCGCCGCAGTATGGGTCCTCGCTATTCGCACATTCGGTACTACCGCTTGCCGTACCAGACGAAGCGTCAATGGCATCAGCACATAAGTCATTGAGCGGTGCCGAGGCAGGAGTGGTATTCTCCGTGATGGCGATCGTAAAGTCACCAGCATCAGCCGTGGACGACTGGACCATTACGATCAGTGTCGTATTGGGCTCTACACATGTAAGATCCATGCTGCCAGATGCCAGCACATCACACTGTGTAGCATTAGGATCATTGTAAGGGGCTCCTCCGCAGTCCTCAAGCACGACGAAAGAAGCTTCGCTGGCTGCTGTACCGTTGCTGTTATCCTCAGCTAGGGTTATTGTTATGTCGGTTTTGTCTGTAGCATTAGTGGTAAATGTGTAGAAGACTTGCGCATCCTCATCACATGAGGTACCTGTAAAATCCTGTGCAGCACACGTGAGTGTACCATCAAGCGCAGGGCCTCCGATAGTGAGACCAGTCGCTGCACCGCAGAGATCATTACCGGGTGCACTAATGACCTGTAAGTCTACCGTTGCACCGTCGAATGCTACGATGAAGTAGGACGTAGTCAGGTCAATTGCCGGGTTAAGTGCGGTAGGGTCACAGTCTATAATGGCAAGAGATCCACAGCCCCCTGCCGTACTGTAGACAGCATAATCTCCGACACTGGCCGTAAGGTCAACCGTAGACACCTCAGGATCCAAGTCGACACGATACCAGAGACCGCCAGATGCGTTCTCTGGCACAAAACCAGCAGCTGCCAAATCCATGGGTAAACAGCCCGCAGGCGCAGTCGCTTCGACATCGGCATCATAACATCCTCCACCGACTAGTGAAAGACTACCGCCACAACCAAGTGTTAAGGCGGTCGCATTAGCACATATATCATTTGCGTCTGGCGATAAGTTATCCGTCACATCGATACTAAAGTCTCCATAAGCTGGAGTGATATTACCTACCTCTAGGTAGATAATGTCCCCTGGACCGAGGCAGTCCCACTGATTGAAAATGTCAATGCCGGTACAAGTATTGAGCAGTGCTTGCTGTATCGATGCCGACCCTATCGTGCCTGGCGTGACCGTGAAGTCTAGATCACCACCATTGAGCACGGTATACTCATACCACACCGTACCATCTACGGCGCAGATATTGTCCAAGCCTGTGTTATTACCTGGTACAATCCCTAATGCGTCTGCACAATCGTCATTACTAGCACTCGTAGCAGATGGTGACGTAATCGTAATCTCTACATCACCTGGTGTACCATCAAAGGCAAGGGCTACAACGGCTGTACCTGTCGTCAAGTAGATGCAAGAGGCGTCTATTACAGTACCTACGTCCCCACTACCTAGCTCGCTTAGCGAAGCACAGTCTGCTGCAAACGCTACACTGATATTACCACTAGCGGCACCCACAGAGGCATCGAAACTGATGTCGTACAGACCATCCGCTGGAACTGTAATAGCGATATAGCCATTAACCCCACTAGCCAGTGAGCCTAGGTAGACGCCATCGTCCATCAATGTCCCAGGCGCCACCGTAAACGCAGAACCATTCGAGTAAGCAAAGCCTACCGTGGCATTAGCACAGTCGTCCTCCACGGTCTGCGCATACAATGATGGCGTAGCAGCAAAGGCAAGAAAAATGAGTAGTTGTCTAATCATTACGATTCTATATTTTCTAAAAGTAGTCCTACAATAAATCAGGCCAAGCGTATGTCAGCCGAGGGGAGTGACCTAGATAAGTCTGTCATAACACATATGACAAATGGAATTCATATGCTATTACAGCATATGCCAAGCTTTTATTCGTAGTTCCAAATGTAGCAGATTATTCCTACAGATCAAACAAAATGTTAAATAGAAGACATCCTCCGAAAAACCGGGGTGACTATGACATTCTGGCATGAAAAACTACGTGGCATACGCTTTGACCTATGATGCGCAGAACCAAAATATATCGCAATGACAGCTCAAAGTGGCAATATCTCCGTACAGACAGAAAACATCTTTCCCATCATCAAGCAATTCCTCTACTCTGACCAAGAGATATTCTTGAGGGAGCTGGTGAGTAATGCTACAGATGCAACTAGTAAGATTAACACCCTCAGCAGGCAGGGAGTAGCTAAGGGTGACCTAGGCGAAATGACCATCGATATCAAGGTTGACAAGGAGGCCAAGACGCTTACCATCTCGGATCGCGGGCTAGGTATGACCGAAGAAGAGGTGATGAAGTACCTCAACCAAGTCGCATTTTCGTCAGCAGAAGAGTTCGTCAGCAAGTACAAGGATGACGCTAGTATTATAGGTCACTTTGGTCTAGGGTTCTACTCAGCCTTTATGGTTGCCGACAAGGTAGAGGTCGTAACCCAGTCGTATCAAGACACCCCAGCGGTCAGATGGACTTGTGATGGTAACCCCTCCTACAGCCTAGAACCCGCAGAGCGAGGCTATCGAGGTACGGACGTGATACTACACATTAGTGACGACAGCACCGAGTATCTCGAAGAGAGGAAGATCGAGGAGCTCCTGACAAAGTACTGCAAGTTCTTGCCCTACCCCATCCGATTTGGCCAGAAGACAGAGACGACCTACGAGGGCGAGGGTGATGACAAACAGGAGGTTAAGACGGAGGTCGACAACTTCATCAACAATACCAATCCGCTATGGAAGAAGTCGCCTAGCTCTCTCACAGACGAGGACTATAAGGCCTTCTACCAAGAGTTATTCCCTTACAGTCAGCCGCCGCTATTCTGGATACACCTCAATATCGACTATCCTTTTAACCTGACGGGTATACTATACTTTCCCAAGATTGTCAACAATGTCGAGGTACAGAAGAGCAAGATATCTCTGTACAGCAACCAGGTCTATGTGACGGATAATGTCAAAGAGATCGTACCTGAGTTCTTAACTCTACTCCACGGTGTGATCGATAGCCCCGATATACCGCTCAATGTCTCTAGGTCCTACCTACAGTCTGATGCAAATGTCAAGAAAATTACCTCTTACATCACCAAGAAGGTGGCGGACAAGCTCAGCGGCCTATTTAAGGAAGATCGCGAGGCCTACAACGACAAGTGGGAGCAGATAGGCACCTTCGTCAAGTATGGTATGCTGACCGAGGATAAATTTCACGACAAGGCTGTCGACTTTACCCTACTACGCAACCTCGAGCAAGAGCACTACACTCTCGAGGAGTACAAAGAAAAGGTCAAGGCTACACAGACGGATAAGCATGACAAACTGGTCTACCTCTACACTAACCAGCCTAAGGACCACTATGCCTACATCGAGGCGGCTAAGGGTTACGGATACGACATACTAGAGTTTGACAATATCATCGACAATCACTACATGCAGCACCTGGAGCAGAAGCTAGGTGACGTCACATTCGTGCGGGTAGATAGCGATACGGCGGATAATCTAGTACAGAAGGACGAAGAGCGACAGTCCGTCATGAGTGAGAAGGAGCAGGAGAAAGTCAAGACGATCTTTACGGAGGCTCTAGGCGACCTCAATGGTGGTCACCTAGACCTCAAGCCACTGTCACCTGATGACCACCCAGTGCTGATCACCAAGCCTGAGTTTATGCGTCGTATGAAGGAGATGCAGGCCTTCCAGGGTATGGATATGAATGCATTCCCAGATAGCCACAATGTAGTGGTGAACAGTAATCACCCCTTGATAGCCGAGAAGCTTATCAAGATGAAAAGCGAAGACAAGAAAAACGACTTTGCCAACTACCTACACCAGCTAGCGCTTCTCAATCAGAACATGCTGAAGGGTGAGGGACTGAGCAAGTTTATAAATCGCAGTATCGAGTTTATCAAGTAAGCACTTATGAGCTATGATTATCAATGAGTCACACATATGATTAACTATCATGTGAATGATTTATCAAGACATCAACAAAGCATTAGTAGAAAGTGCATTGTGGTACACAAAATTGTGTGTATCTTCGCACTCCTATTTTACAAAAAGTAGAGGCATATGGCACATCACAAATCTGCACAAAAGCGAATCCGTCAAGACGCTGTTAAGCGACTACGTAATAGATATTACAAGAAGTCAACACGTACAGCTATCTCTAAGCTAAGAGAAATGACTGACCATTCAGAAGCTACATCGTACCTTCCTAAGGTGGTTAGCATGATTGATAAATTAGCTAAGAGAAACCAATGGCATGACAATAAGGCAAGTAACCTAAAAGGTAAGTTGACCAAATTTGTAAATGGTCTACAGGCTTCCTAAGTCGGAAACGTTTGAGAAAATCGCCTCTTCGGAGGTACAATAAAAAAGCCACGTTGCATTAGCAGGGTGGCTTTTTTGTTTTTGGTGACTTTGATAAAGAAAGTAAAAATGGTTCTATACTGATTGCAGAGGAAAAATAGTCCCATCTGTAGATCACATATGTATCTTTTGGTTTATAGCCGTTGTCGGAACATTTCGCCTTCGCTCAATGCATAGCCTCCTTTTCGGCATATGGAAGACTTAGGTTAGCGCTGTGCGGTTCTACCCGCAGTGCAAAAAAAACAAATCAATTACTACCGCCTACCAAGTCAAGACCGATCTAGAGTCGTGTCAAAATTGCTTTTATTTTTCCACGACACAGCGTGCTAGAAACTATCTACTCATAGATAGGAATTACGGTCGACTTTTTGAGTTCGTTGAGGACGAATGTGCTTTTGATCTGTGACACATTAGGCAGCGCCGCTAACTTGC
>CAYMFD010000068.1:8889-20828 GCA_964389475.1 uncultured Saprospiraceae bacterium | reverse complement strand
CACTCCTTGATATTCCAGTAAATAGTTAGATATTTGCACTCCGAAATTTTGGCATGGGTAAACAAGAGTTAATAAAGCAAGATGGAGTGATCGACGAGGCATTGTCTAATGCAATGTTTCGTGTCAGGTTAGAGAATGATCACTTGATCGTTGCAACCATCTCAGGTAAGATGCGTATGAATTACATACGGATATTGCCTGGTGATAAGGTGGCTGTAGAGATGAGTCCTTATGATCTGACCAGAGGAAGAATTACCTACCGCTATAAATAGTAGTAAATCAAATTACGATGAAAGTAAGAGCATCTATCAAGAAGAGATCTGCTGATTGTAAGATTGTCCGACGTAAAGGCAAGCTGTATATCATCAACAAGAAGAATCCTAAGTTTAAGCAACGACAAGGGTAGTAAATAGATAAGTTATGGCAAGGATTGCAGGGGTAGATTTACCTAAGAATAAGCGAGGAATTATTGGACTTACCTATATCTATGGTATTGGTCGTAGTAAAGCTGTTGAGATACTAGAAGATCTAGGTATC
Source organism: uncultured Saprospiraceae bacterium (assembly GCA_964389475.1). Classification (GTDB taxonomy): domain Bacteria; phylum Bacteroidota; class Bacteroidia; order Chitinophagales; family Saprospiraceae; genus CAYMFD01. The sequence goes on along the minus strand of CAYMFD010000068.1, from coordinate 20,291 downwards.
GATGGTAACACTAAGATCCAGGATTGGACAGACGATAACATCAAGCAGATATCTGGAGTTATCCAGAATGATCATACCGTAGAGGGTGAGCTTAGAAGTGAGGTGCAGACTAATATCAAGCGTTTGATGGACATCGCTTGCTATCGTGGTCTACGTCATAGAAAGGGTTTGCCGTTAAGAGGTCAGCGTACGCAGACCAATGCACGGACTCGTAAAGGGAAGAAGAAGACTGTTGCTAACAAGAAGAAGGCTACTAAGTAATCTTGATCCAGCTTAAATAATAGAGATATGTCGAAGGCAAGAAAACAAAAAAAGCGTAACGTCAAGGTTGATTCAGAGGGGATGGCACACATCCAGGCTAGTTTCAATAACGTGATCGTTACTATGACCAATAAGGCTGGTCAGACCATTAGCTGGTCTAGTGCTGGTAAAGGTGGTTTCCGTGGTAGTAAGAAGAATACACCGTATGCAGCGCAAGTTGCTGCTGCTGATGCAGCTGGTGTTGCTTACGAAGCTGGTATGAGGTCTGCTACAGTCTATGTAAAGGGTCCTGGTGCTGGTCGCGAAGCTGCGATTAGAGCTGTTGATGCCTCTGGTATCAAGGTTACTAAGATCAAAGACATCACTCCTATACCACACAATGGTTGCCGTCCACCTAAGAAGCGTCGGGTATAATTAGCGTTTAGTCGCTACATAATTACAGAGAGAATGGCAAGATATACAGGACCCAAGACTAAGAAGTCTAGAGCATTTGGAGAGTCAATTTACGGTTACGATCGTGCTTTCGAGAGAAGAAAGTACGGACCTGGTCAGCACGGACCAAACCGTAGAAGAAGACAGAAGTCTGACTACTCAATGCAGTTAAGAGAGAAGCAGAAGGCTAAGTACACTTACGGTGTTCTTGAAAAGCAGTTCCGTAATCTCTTCAAGTTTGCGAGTAGCAAGAAAGGTGTTACAGGTGAGTTGTTGCTTAAGTTTTTAGAAGCTCGTCTTGATAACACAGTTTTTAGGTTAGGTCTTGCGACGACGCGTCGGGGTGCTAGACAGATGGTTAGTCACAAGCACATCCTTGTTAATGGCAAATTGACAAATATCCCTTCTTGCCAGCTCAAGCCGGGTGATGTTATTTCTGTTAGAAATAAGTCGCGTCACTTAGACTTCATTGTAGATAACCTTGCTGCTAAGTCTGACGTAAGGAAGTTTCCATGGGTTGAGTGGAATCCTGAAAGACTAGAAGGAACGTTCCTTCAGTATCCAGAGCGAGAATCAATACCAGAAAATATCAACGAGCAGTTGATTGTAGAGCTTTACTCTAAGTAGTAGTGCTTCGGGAGGTCTCTTAGAGATACTCCCTTCTCTTTTTTTTTGACAGACCGTAACCCTTAGTAATGAGCATACTCAATTTTCAGAAGCCAGATAAAATCATACTACAGAAAGCAGATGATTTTCAAGGTACTTTCGAGTTTAGACCATTAGAGCCTGGCTTCGGTCAGACAATCGGTAATTCACTACGTCGTGTGCTACTCTCTAGCCTAGAGGGTTATGCTATCAGCGCTTTGCGTGTTGCTGGTGTAGATCACGAGTTTAGCACCATACCTGGTGTTGTTGAGGACGTAGTTGATATCATACTTAATCTTAAGCAGGTTAGACTTAAGGCACTCAATGAGACGGAGGAAGATGCTGATGAGAAGGTGTACCTTACGTTAAGCGGTAAGGATACTTTTACTGCTGGTGATATAGAGGCACACAACAATGTATTCAAGGTGATGAACCCTGATCACATTATTTGCCATATGGAGTCAAGCGTAAGTCTTGAGGTAGAGTTGACTGTATCGAAGGGTAGAGGTTATGTTCCTGCAGATGAGAACTTGCCTAAGGATGCGCCTATCGGTGTAATACCAGTTGATGCGATCTACACACCTATCAAAAACGTTGCATATAGCATCGAGAATACGCGTGTAGGTCAACGTACGGATTACGAGAAGCTCAACATAGACGTAACGACGGATGGTACTATTCATCCTGAGGAGGCTGTTAAAGAAGCAAGTAGAATTCTGATCCAACATCTAATGTTGATCACGGACGAGAACATCACATTTGACGATGCGAGCAGTCGTGAGGATAATATAGTTGATGAGCATATCTTACACATGCGTAAGTTGCTTAAGACTTCGCTTGAAGATCTCGATCTATCAGTAAGAGCATATAACTGTCTTAAGGCAGCTAAAATCAACTCTCTAGGTGAACTAGTGAAGTTTGATACGCATGAGCTTCTCAAGTTTAGAAACTTCGGTAAGAAGTCTCTAGTAGAGATAGAGGAGTTGCTGCAGAACAAAGGTTTGACCTTTGGTATGGATCTGTCGAAGTATAAATTAGACGAAGAGTAATAATAAAGGAGTCGTTCTGATTATCGTGCCCTTGATGTGGTACGTTGGCTCATATCTATAAATTGACAAACCGATCTTCATAAGGTGCCAAATCAGTGTTGCACAGGAGGAGGAGTGGTCGTAATACCGATGTACTATGAGACACGGAAAGAAGTTTAATCATCTTAAGAGAAAGAAAGGGCACAGAAAAGCTCTCCTTCAAAACCTTAGTATCGCTCTGATCGAGCACAAGCGTATCAATACTACACTTGCTAAGGCTAAGGCACTGCGTATACATGTAGAGCCTCTTATTACTAAGTCAAAAGACAATACCACTCACAGTAGGAGGGTCGTGTTTAGCTACCTTCAGAACAAGGAGGCAGTTAAGACACTTTTTGATGAGATAGGTTTGAAAGTGGCTGATCGTCCAGGTGGATATACTCGGATTATCAAGACGGGTTTCAGAAAAGGTGATGCTGCAGAGATGGCAATGATAGAGCTAGTAGACTACAATGATGTCTACGCTGCTAAGAAGTCTGCTGGTGGCAAGAAGAAAACTAGAAGACGTGGCGGTAAGTCTGCTGCAGCTACTGTTGCTGCTCCAGCTAGTCAGGAAGAAGAATAGGCTTTTCGTCTATTACAAAATACGAAAGAGTCAGTCCGTGAGGGCTGGCTCTTTTTCTATTTTGGAGTATATTGTTTGCCATGTTAGTTTTCAGAGAGGTGTATTCGTAAGAAATGGTATTACTTAGCTTTTTGATCAAGCGACTATTGCAAGGCGGTGTAGTACTATTGGCTGTTGTTGTTTTGTTAAGTGGTCTACTCTTCTCTGCACCCATCGATCCTGCTCAGCTTACCTTTGGTCAGCGACTAGATGAAGAGGCTATTGCGGCCAAACGCGTGGAGCTTGGTCTAGATCAGTCAGTTTTTACTAGGATCTACCGATATGTAGATGACCTTTTGCCGATAGATATAGGCAGTGGTAGTGATGCCAGAGGAGTTTCTTTTGGTACCAGTTATCAAACAGGCGTAGAGGTTGGGGCTCTTCTAGCAGAAGCCATACCGTCTACAGTCGTCTTGGCGCTGGCGGCCCTGTTACTAGCAATAGCGATAGGTATACCGCTGGGTGTGGCAGCAGCTGCTAGGAAGGGGAGATGGCTGGATAGCTGTATTGTGGTACTATCTACCATCGGTATATCTGTGCCTAGTTACGTCTCTAGTATTGTGTTAGCCCTTATCTTTGGCTATTTATTGGGCGGCTTAACGGGTTTACCCATACAAGGTGGTTGGTTTGCTATTGATGATATGGGTAATGAGTATCTCGCATGGTCTCACCTGGTGTTACCGGCCATAGCTCTAGGTATACGACCCGTCGCTGTGATCACGCAGCTCACCCGCAGTACGATGATTGACGTGTTATCTAGTGATTTCGTAAAGACCGCCAAGTCCAAGGGATTGGCTATTAAGTCGATTATGTGGCGCCATGCCTTTCCTAATAGCCTTAATCCGGTGATAACGTCAGTAACGGGCTACCTAGCCTCACTCTTGGCAGGTGCCTTTTTCGTAGAGCGGGTCTTTAGCTTTAGAGGTGTAGGAGACTTGACGATCTCTGCCTTGCTTAATTACGATATACCTGTGGTGCTCGGTTGTGCCCTCTTTATCAGTGCTGTCTTCGTAGTAATCAATATGATCGCTGACGTCTTGTATCTGATCACCAGCCCCAATTCATCATTAACTTAGATAACGATATTGATCATTCTTCCTGGTACCACGATGACTCGCTTCGCTGGTTTGCCGTCCATCCATTTTTGTACGGTCTGCATGGCTAGAACGGCAGCCTCAACTTCCGCATTAGGTGTACCACTGGCAACGGCTAGTTCTTCTCGCTTCTTACCGTTAATACAGACGGGATAGATTTGCTCGTCGCTTTTGAGGTATTGTTCGTCATGCTGAGGGTAGGTGCTGTGATGTATACTATCAGCATGTCCCAGCCTATGATATAGTTCCTCTGCCATGAAGGGGGCAAAGGGTGCGATCAACTGGACGAGCGGCTTTAAGACTTCACGCTTGTGACATTTTTGCTTTCTCAGTTCATTCACACATACCATAAAAGCGGAGATACAGGTGTTGAAGCTAAACTTCTGGATGTCGTCATTCACCTTCTTAATGACGGTATGTAGTAACTTGAGTTCATCCTTACTTGCGGGCTCATCTACGACGATCGTTTCATCGTTAGAGACATACAGGCTCCAGAACTTGCGCAAGAACTTGCTGACACCTTCTATACCATTGATATCCCAGGGTTTGCTCTGCTCTATAGGCCCTAGGAACATTTCGTACATACGGAAGCAGTCTGCACCATAAGCTTCCACGACGGTATCAGGATTGACGACGTTGTAGTAACGCTTGCTCATCTTACCGACCTCTGACTTGGTCTTAAAGATCATATCCTGTCCGCCTTCCTTGGAGCTGAATAGACCGTTCTGAAAGATGCCCTCCTTACTGTTAAATTTAGCTTGCTTGTACTCAGGTCTCCATTTGATGAAGGCCTTTATATCCTCTAAGTTCTTGTGGCTATCGTCTGATCCATAGTCCGATACATTATCTATGTGGACGGGTATCTTGGCGAACTCTGTTGAGGTCATTTGCTCAGCCAAGTCAGCGCTGTAGAATCTTGATACACCGTCTTCTCTATCTTTTTGTAGATAGATGTATTCGATGACGCCTTGTATCATCCCTTGATTGACGAGTCGCTTAAAGGGTTCGGTGCTTTTTACTTGTCCTAGATCATAGAGGAACTTGTGCCAGAAGCGGCTATACATAAGGTGTCCGACTGCGTGCTCGGTACCACCGACGTATAGGTCTACATTTTCCCAATAGTCCAGCGCTTGCTCACCAGCAAAGGCATCTGGGTTATCAGCATCCATGTAGCGGAGAAAGTACCAGCTACTACCGGCAAAGCCAGGCATCGTATCGGTTTCTCTCGTGATGCCCGGTCTCGGATGTACCCAGTCGGTCACTCGTGCTAGCGGGCTCTGTCCACCAGCTGCGGGCTTGAAGTCTTCTAGGTCGGGTAGTTCGATAGGGAGGTTCGCAACGTCATCAGTATGCGCTACACCATCTTCATCGTAATAGATAGGGAAGGGCTCGCCCCAGTAGCGCTGTCTGCTGTAGTTAGCATCACGGAGGCGGTAGTTGACCTGGCCCGAGCCGATGCCTTTTTCTTCTAGGATGTTGATCATCTTGGCGATGGCATCCTTGACTTCTAGGCCATTAATGAGGTCGCTGTTGATGATGGTGCCCACCTTGTCATGCGTCGATGCATCTGGGTAGGCCGTTTTATCGACGACGGGTATGATCGGTAAGCCGAAGTGCTGGGCAAATCGCTGATCACGGTCGTCATCACTGGGTACAGCCATGATAGCTCCCGTGCCATAGTCTGCTAGGACGTACTCACTGATGTATATGGGTACTAGGTCTCCCGTTAGGGGATGTACGGCTTTTGCACCTGTATCAGCGCCTGTGACTGTATTGACATCGGCCATACGTTCTCGTTCGCTACGGCTGTCTACGTACTTCTTATAGTTGTCTACAGCTTCTTTTTGGCTAGCGGTTGTGATCTCATCGACTAGGTCGTGCTCTGGTGCCATCACCATAAAGGTGGCTCCATAAATCGTGTCAGGTCTAGTGGTGAAGATCTCGATATTGTGGTCGTGTTGATCGATAGCGAAGTAGACCCTCGCGCCTGTAGACTTACCTATCCAGTTGCGCTGTGAGGCCTTAAGGGCATCGCTCCACTCTAGTGCCTCCAGGCTGCTCAGTAGCCGCTCGGCGTAGGCTGTAATCCGTAGACTCCACTGGCGCATAGCTCGCTTTTCGACAGGATAACCGCCTCGCTCAGAGACGCCGTCCTTTACCTCATCGTTAGCTAGTACGGTGCCTAGCTCCTCGCACCAGTTGACATAGCTGAGCTTACGGTAGGCTAGACGATAGTTCATTAAGATGTCGTCCTTTTCTTTAGCCGTCATCTGTTGCCATTCGTCGGCAGAGAAGGTCTCTGACTGTGAGTTGACAGCGGTGACACCATCACTACCACCTGCCTCTAGATCAGCGATCAGCTTAGTGACTGGCTGAGCCTTGTCTAGCGTGGTATCGTAGTAGTGGTCAAATAGTTTGATAAAGATCCACTGCGTCCACTTGTAGTAGTTGGGGTCACTCGTCTTGACGGCACGAGACCAGTCATAGTTAAAACCTATGTTGTCGAGTTGCTTTCGGTACTGCGCTATATTGTGGTCAGTACTCTTTGCTGGGTGTACACCCGTCTGTATAGCGTACTGCTCTGCGGGTAGGCCAAAGGCATCATACCCCATAGGGTGGAGGACATTAAACCCCTTCTGTACCTTGTACCTTGCAAAGATATCTGAGGCTATGTAGCCTAGCGGGTGACCCACATGGAGACCTGCGCCACTGGGATAGGGAAACATGTCCAGCACGTAGTATTTTGGCTTATCACTATCATTGCTGACCTTGTAGGTGTCATTCTCTTTCCAGAATTTTTTCCACCTTGCTTCAATCTCCCCTGGGTTATAATCCATTTTGGTTTATTTTTATTGGTGGACAAAGGTACTATGCCTAGCGAAAGTCCTCACTAATTCGACGCTATCATATATGGAAACTTATGCAGCTGTTTTACAATACGCGATTCCAGGCTTTATAGGCCTGATACTGATAGAGGCTATTGCCGGAGCTAAGATGGGTAAGCAGGTCATACGCAGCTTTGATAGTATCAGTAGCATTTCTAGTGGTATTACCAATGTGATAAAGGACATACTAGGCCTCACGGTGGTGATACTGAGCTACGAGGTAATGGTAGAATACTTAGCGGTGTGGGAGTGGCAGTCGTCGCCGTGGTGGATCTATCTAGTAGCTTTTGTGGGAAAAGATTTTGCGGGTTACTGGTCTCATAGGTGGGAGCATGCGATTAATGTGTTTTGGTCGAGGCATCTGATCCATCATAGTAGCGAGGAGTTTAATCTGGCATGTGCCTTACGGCAAAATGTATCTATAATCTTTGGTGTGTTTTTCTTCCTGTACCTGCCCATGGCACTGATTGGCGTCCCAGCTAAAGTGGTGGCTATTGTAGCGCCGCTCCATCTTTTTGCCCAGTTTTGGTATCACACCACCTTGATCGATAAGATGGGCTGGTTAGAATCCATCTTGGTTACGCCTAGTCATCACCGAGTCCATCACGCTATCAATGATCGCTACATGGATCGTAATTTTAGTCAGGTCTTTATTGTGTGGGATAAGCTGTTCGGGACTTTTCAGCCAGAGCTACGATCAGATCCGCCAGTGTATGGTATCAGACGACAGCCCAATACTTGGAATCCCGTTAAGATAAATTTTCAGCATTTTTTCATCCTTGCCAAGGATTCGCTGCGAGCGGATAAGTGGTCAGATAAGTTACTGCTATGGTTTATGCCGACAGGCTGGAGACCACAAGATCAGGAAGAGCAACATCCGGTCCCATATACCGTGCATGCTAGTGAGCAGGAGAAGTATGATACCCATGCCGTGCTGGGTGTAAAGGTGTGGGCCTGGTTTCAGCTGATTGTACATGTAGCGATATTGATGCACTTTTTTCAGGCGATCGGTCACTACTCCTTCGTTTACTTACTCGCATACGGCGGCTGGCTCATACTGAGTATCTATGCCTACACCGAGATGATGGATGGTAGTGTCGAGAGTGTCTTGGTAGAGGTCGTCAAGGCCGTGACAGCCATCTGCTTGATGCTGCACCTGGGAGGATGGTATACGCAAGTAGGCGTAGATGTTACCATGCCCGTGCTGGCGTACTTGACCGTAAGTCTAGGTGGGACCATCCTCGTTTATACGAGGTGGAGGCCTGTCGTGCAGCCTTTGTCAGCTGCAGCGTGATAAGATACCTTTGTTCGCTAGGGCTAGACGCCGAATTGTTGTAGGTGGTGATCGAGGTGCTTAGCATACATCGTATTCCACTCGTCAGCAGTCAGTTTACCAAAGCTCTGGTTTTCTTTGCCTTCGTAGCCAGCTCGGCCTGCAGCTGCAGTTCGCTCGATGTAAGCGAGTAAGCGGCCTTTCTCCACGTTAAAATCTCTAGTATCGGAGATCACAAACTGAGGTGCTGTACGCGTACTCTTGGCATAGGGCTTGGGTCCGCATACGGCTCCCTTGACAAATGCCTTAAGCATAAACCTCGCAATTGCATTAGGTCTGGGATGTATGTCATCATGATCCATCTCATAGGCTACGTTGAGGTGGGCTAGCATCTGTGCAACATTCATTTTACCCCATTGCGCGGTGGTAGTGGCGGTGAGTTTGTTGATGCGGTCTGTGATTGATTGTACACCTTCTGTACTATAGATATCTCCGTACGTCATAGTTATGCTTTTTCGTTGTTTTGCTTCTAGGATATTAAAAGTACAAAGGCTAGTTCGTAGATGCAATCATTTTTATGGTAACACCCTAGCGCCTATAAAGCAACTATCCTAAGGCCATCGAGGCCATGTAACTTGTGATCAGCAGTCAAAAGAGGAATCTGCATGGTTATAGCAGTGGCAGCAATGATTCTATCAGCTGGGTCACCATGCATGCTCGAGGCCAGAACCCCACATCTTGCCGCTATTGATGGAGTAATGTCGACCACTTGCAGTTGACGTTTCTTGATCATATCATCGATGAAGACGTCAGTCGGTACTGGCAAGCTTATTTTTTGCTTGCCCACCAGCATCGCTATCTCCCACCATGAGATACTTGACACATAGCACTGACCTGCGTTTCTTGTTAGTAATGCCTCCGTGTCTTTTGTAAATCTGTGATGACCCGCCATATCCCACAATAGATAGTGGGTGTCAATAATCAGCATCGTCTGCTTGATTAGGTTCAGCTGCTATATTGACGTCATCTAAGACGTCTGAGTCTATATAGTCATATTGCTTAAGTGGAGCATTTACAATATCATCATGAAAGACGATACCACCATCCTGGTAAGCTTTTAACCGCGCATCATAATCATCTGATAACTGAGCCTCTACGGCACTAGCTGGTTGTAGATAGGCTACTACTTTACCGTGCTTAGTTAATGCTACTACGCTACCTGCCAATACTTTTGACAAGTATTGTTTGAGATTAGACCGTAGGTCAGATATGGGAACTTTGAGAGTCATAACGCATAGTAATAATTGTACAATACAAATGTACAATTATTACTTAGCTTGCTTTCGTCGTCCCGATACTCGATCTTAAGGAAAGGTGTCAGAAAAGATCCTCTAGCAGTACGACCTTGTCGACGGCCTCTAGGTAGTGTTCGTTTTTTATGGGGGCATGGTTGGTAATGAGGGTCGTAAAGAGGTTCTTTTTCGTCTTGGTGACTTGCTGGAGGACATGCTTGCGTTGCTGCAGGTGGCGGGCATCGCTGCTGGTGAGTGCGAGTGGGGTGGTGTGGTACTTGCATTCGCAGAGAGTGATGGCGTAATCGCTGCGATCGATAAGGATGTCGACTTGGATGTCAGGCTGTACATCGTCGCCGGCATATCGATAGCTGCCAGATGTAGCGTCTATGCCTGCTATGCCTAGGCTGGCTTTGATCTTGTCCATATGTCTGAGACAGAGATTCTCAAAAGCATAGCCTAGCCAGATTTTGTAGGGTTGTGTGGCCTGGGTAGTTGTCCACTTTTTCTTAGAGCCGGGCTTTATAAACCTATGGTAGAAGATGGAATACTCGTCCACAAGTCTGTATATAGTGCCTCGTTGTTTCTTAAAGAGTGGTGTCTGTTCTGTGATGAAGCCTGTTTGGGAGAGGTCGTTGAGTACTCGGGTGATCGGTCCACCTGCTTTTACCTTGGACTTTTCGATGAGTTGTTTCCTAGTCATACCCTGCCTGCTGGTAGCTAGTGTCGCGACTACGGCCTCGTGGTCATCGGCATTGTCAAATACTGCTCTGTAGAGATTGCGATACTCCTGACGTAGAGCTCCTCCTTTGTCAAAGCAGAGGCGACTTATGGTCTGAGCTACACTCTCTCCTCGCTCTACCATCTCGAGGTAGTAGGGTACACCGCCCAGCGTCATGTAGAGCTCAGCGATATTGCTCTTGGTCAGCCTTATCTTTTTGGCCTGTAGGAAGGCCTCGCTCTCGGTCAGTGTAAATGGCTGTAGCTTGATATGGTCGGTGACACGATTGTGAAAACCACCTCGATCTTTGATGATACGCTTGTCTATCCACGATGTCGCTGATCCACATACGATGAGTATAAAGTGCTTATGCTTAGATAGGTAGTCGTTCCATAGGTGGGCTAGCAATTGGATAAATCCCGATCTAGCGGTGGCCATCCAGGGTAATTCATCGATGAATATTACCTGCTTTTTGCGCTTGGGTAGACGCTGTAGGTATTCCTTGGTGAGTAGAAAGACTTCTTGCCAGTTGCTAGGTGGTGTAACAATAGGGATGTCCGAATACTCCGCTAGCTTTTGTGTGAAGTTGCGTATCTGTATAGGCATCTCTGCATCTTCTATACCCGTAATGGCTAGGCAGTAGTTGTCCGAGTAGAGTTGGTCTATGAGGTAGGTCTTGCCGATCCGCCTTCTGCCTGAGACGACTACAAAGCTCGACCTGTCCTTCGTCAATAGACGCTTGAGGTGATTGGTTTCCTGCGTTCTTCCTATCATACTACACCTGTACTTATCGCCTCTATATTGATATTTAAGTACAAATATAGATTATTATATCTGTACTTAAGTGTCTTTAATAGGAGTTAAGTACAGATATAGGATTTCTTATCTGTACTTAAGTATGGTATTTATATAGATAAGTACAGATATAAATCTACATATCTGTACTTATCTCTCTGTCGTGGCAGGGACATGCGCCAGCCAAGACTACCAGTAGCCGACGTAGGTGCTAGGAGTGATGGCATGCATCTCTGCTTTGATATCCGCAGAGACCGCTAGGCCATCGATGAAGGTGCTGATGTCATTCTCACCGATACTAGCCTTGCCCCT
>CAYMFD010000068.1:0-8789 GCA_964389475.1 uncultured Saprospiraceae bacterium | reverse complement strand
AAGATCGTATTGATACGACTGCAGCCATGGCATAGGGCACCGATATCATCATAGTGGGCTATCTGTGTCGTGTAAAACGAACGCTTGAGCCCTAGCGTATCATTGACAAAGTGATCACCAAAGCCTCGCCAGTCTATATCGGGATAGGTGACCTTATGTGCATTATAGTTACCGGTGGCGCCACCGAATTTGGCCTTGAGCTGCAGCTGGTCTAGTAGTGCGAGCTCGTCCTCGATCCGCTCTATATATACCATCCACTCCTTACCCATGGTAGTCGGAGAGGCGGGCTGTCCATGCGTCTTGGCGAGCATAGGTATGCCTGCGTACTCCTGGGCGAGCTCCTTGATACGGTTGACAACAGCTTCAAAACTGGGCAGTAGTACTTCCTCAAGGGCTTCCTTAATGAGTAGGGGAGTCGCCGTATTATTGATGTCTTGCGAGGTCAACCCAAAGTGGATGAACTCCTTGTACTGGCTCACGCCTAGCTCATCAAATTTAGCTTTGATGAAGTACTCAACCGCCTTGACATCATGATTTGTCGTCTTTTCTATCGCCTTGACTTCTGCGCCATCAGACTCAGTAAAGTCCTGCCAGATCTTGTCTAGTTGATCATATACAGGTCTAGGGAAAGCCGCCAGCTGGGGGAGACCTATATCTACTAGCGCCTTAAAGTATAGGACCTCTATCCGTATTCGATACTTGATCAGAGCGAGCTCTGAGAAATAGTCTGTGAGCGATGCCGTCTTGCTAGCATATCGTCCGTCAATAGGGGAGATGGCTGTAATCATGGATTATTTCTTTATCGAAGCGCTACCCTTGTTGGCAGACTTTTTTAAGCTAGGATTAGTGTGTCGTTTGATATAGAAGTAGGTCTCGACCTGAGATCGTACGGCCATATCACCCTCGTCTCTCACATAGCGATTGCTGTTGTCCGCATCGATGATACGAGCCTTGACATTATCGTTGAGCTGCATTCTGATGAGGGTCGTGATCTTCTTCTTGATATCGGTATCAAAGACAGGAAAGACGGTCTCGATACGTTTGTGCAGGTTGCGGTACATCCAGTCCGCTGATGATAGGAATACCTTGGTCTCGCCGCCATTATGAAAGATGAATACCCGAGAGTGCTCTAGGTAGCGATCGATAATACTGACAGCTTTGATATTTTCGCTGATACCCTTGACGCCTGGCACGAGGCTACAGATACCACGTATGACTAGGTTGACCTGTACACCAGCCTGCGACGCTTGGTACAGCTCCTCGATCATCTCAGGATCTTGGAGGCTATTCATCTTGAGGATGATTTCGCTTTTCTTACCAGCCTGTGCATTAGCTACCTCCTGACGTACGAGAGCTATGAGCATGGTATTGAGGTTAAACTGGCCCACACCGATGTGCTGAAAAGGCTTGGCCGGCCTGTTCTTGGTCTCCAGGTAACTAAATAATCGCGTTGCCTCACTGTTGAGCCGTCGATCGACCGTAAAGATGCCCATATCGCTGTATAGGCTGGCTGTACCCTCGTGGAAGTTACCCGTACTTAGATAGGAGTAGATCTTGGGGCTACCATCTTCAAATCGACGGATGATGGCGATCTTACTATGGACTTTGAGGCCCGGCATAGAGTAGTTGACCGTAACGCCGGCCTTCTCTAGTTTTTCGCCCCATTGGAGGTTGGCCTTTTCGTCAAACCTCGCCTTGACCTCTATAAATGCCGCTACTTGCTTGCCATTTTTGACAGCGTCCATGAGGGCTCGCATGATCCTACTGTCGCTGGCTACACGGTACTGTATGATCTTGATATGTGTAACCTTAGGGTCGTAGGCTGCCTGCTCAAAGAACTGTACCACCGCCTCATAGCTATGGTAGGGTACGTGTATAAAGTGATCTTTTTTAGATATTTCTGAAAAGATCGAATCTGACTTTTCGAGGGCATTGATCGGAATCGGCGGGAGGGGAGAGTCATGAAGGTGATCAGCCTCGCCCTCGGGAAATGAGAAAAAGTCAAAGTTGTTATGGTACCTGCCCTCAGGTAGTAAGTCGTATTTCTCAAGCTCAAAAACTTGCTGCAAGAACACCAAGTGATCGTCTGTAATGGTACGGTCGTACACCAGCCTAGAGGCGGGACCTACATTACGCTTGTTGAGGCTTTTCTTGATCTTGCTCAGCAGGTCTCCAGAGAACTCGTCATCTATGTAGAGCTCGGCATCCCTTGTGAGTTTGATACTAAAGCTATCGATTACGTCATAGCCTGGAAATAAGTGTTGGATATTGTGACGTACCACATCATCTAGCATGATGATATCCGTGCGGTTAGGTCGACTAGGCGGTATTATGATAAATCGCTTGAGCTTATCGGATGGGATCTTTACGATGGCGTATTCTGGACTAGCGTCTTTACGATCTTTTTTCTCTAGGTGGATCGTAAGATATAGCTCTCGATTATTTAGAAATGGTCTGATCCTATCTCCTACTAGTAGCACGGGTTGTACATATGGGAGTAGTTCTTGGTGGAAGTAATCTTCTATGTAGTCAATCTGCTCACTGCTTAGCTTAGTCCTTTTGATTAGGTTCAGACCCTCGCTTTTGAGTTGGGGTATTAGCGTCTCCTCAAAAATCCTGGTGAACTCTTGCTGTTGATTGTTGACAATGTCGAGGAGCTGCTGTAAGAGTTCTATCGGCTGGAAATCTAGGTCTCTCTGAGTCTTCTTACCTACCCGCACCAGGTTACGGTGATTGGCTATACGTACTCTGAAAAACTCGTCAAGATTACTGCTGTATATTGCTAAGAACTTGAGTCGCTCTAGTAGTGGTACGGCCTCGTCTTTAGCCTCTTGTAGGACACGATAGTTAAAGGAGAGCCAGCTTACATCACGGTGTATATATGGTAACATGATAGGTGTTTGTCGTGCTTGATGATCTAGATGGCCAGTACTTTGCTCATCTCTAGTAGGTCACCGTCTAGATCTTTGGTCTTGGTGATGGCATCTTCGAATGGCGTATGGACAATCTTATGATCGACGATACCGAGGGCTACCTTGGAGGTGCCATCCATGAGTGCCTTAACGGCGCCATAGCCTAGCCTACTCGCTAGTACACGATCGTGACAGGTAGGTGAGCCACCCCGCTGCATATGCCCGATGACGGTGACCTTAGTCTCCATTCCCTCAGTGATGGCGCTGATTTTCCTAGCGATTTCGTGTGCATCGCCGTTTTGGTTGCCTTCCGCCACGATGATGAGGCTAAAGAGTTTGTTGCGGGCCTTAGACTTACGTAGGTTTTCTGCCAGCTCCTCTATGCTCGTATCGGTCTCCGGCAAAAAGATATTACCAGCACCACTACCTATCCCTGTATGTAGGGCGATATAGCCACTGTGGCGACCCATCACTTCTATAAAGAACAGGCGATTATGACTGTCTGCCGTATCACGAATCTTATCGATGGCCTCTACGGCGGTGTTGATCGCTGTATCGAAACCGATCGTATAGTCTGTACCGTAGATGTCATTGTCGATCGTACCTGGTATGCCTACCATCTGTATATCGTGCTCTTCGCTAAATATCTTGGCACCGGTATATGTACCATTACCACCGATGGCCACACAGGCATCTATGTCAAAGGCCTTGAGGTTGCGATAGGCAGCAGCTCTGCCCTCTGCGGTACGGAACTCTTCACTGCGTGCTGTACGCAGTATGGTACCTCCACGCTGTATGATGTTGGCTACGTCTCTTTTTTCGAGGCGCTTGATCTTACCGTTGATCATACCGTCGTATCCATTATGGATGCCGTATACGTGCAGGTCGTAGTAAGCCGCTGTCCTTACGACAGCTCTGATCCCTGCATTCATGCCAGGTGCATCACCTCCTGAGGTAAATACCGCAATTCTTTTAATCTTTTTGCTCATGTAATCGTGTCATTTTCGCACCACGAAGATACGATACCATGACGCTATAGTTGTAACTAGGTGAGACTATCGTCGATAGATTTGTGATCGCATAAGGCCCATTTTGTTTAGACGGTGCTTTGCGCTTACAATCAGCACGCCTAGGCCATACTTTGACGATCTTCTAAAGTTGATGCTACTGGCCTCCTCAAAGTACTTGGTAGGGCAGGTCACCTCTGCGATATCATAGCCTGCGTATATAATCTGCGATAGCATCTCATTATCAAAGATGAAGTCATCATCATTAGCATTGTAGTTAATGCCCTTGAGTACTTCTTTGCTAAATGCTCTGTACCCTGTATGGTACTCTGATAGTTTGTAACTAACTAGGAGATTTTGCACTAGAGTGAGAAAGCGATTGGCGATATACTTATAGATAGGCATGCCACCTTTTAAAGCACCCTTGCCTAATATCCGTGACCCTAGCACCACAGGGTAGACCTCATCGCCTATGATATTGACCATCGCAGGTATGAGCAGTGGAGTATACTGGTAGTCCGGATGTAGCATGATGACGATGTCCCCGCCTAGGTCGAGTGCTTTGTTGTACAGCGACTTTTGATTGCCGCCGTACCCCTTATTCTTCTCGTGTACGATGATGTGTTCTACACCTAATTGTTCAGCAAGGGCCACTGTACTGTCCGTACTCGCATCATCGCACAGTATCACCTCATCCACCATGGGGCGAGGTATCTCGGCATAGGTTTTTGCCAGCGTCTTTGCTGCATTGTAGGCAGGAAGGACGACAATGACTTTTTTATCTTTATACATGAGACTCTTACGTATGAGGGTTAAAGATAATGTTTCTTCTCACGTCCACAGGCAGTAACCTGGGACGTCGAGTTATAAGGATGTGGATTTTTATCTTGAGGGACACCGGCTGAACAGCCAGGTTTCGCCTGCGCTGTTGGCAGTCATACCTAACTTGACATATCTCTCACGTCTGCAGGCGAAATCTAGGACGTCGTGTAATAAGATTTCTCACGTCCACAAGCGAAACCTGGGATGTCATGCAATAAGATTTCTGACCTCCACAGGCGAAACCGGGGACGTCGAGAAATAAGGATGTGGATTGTTATCTTGAGGGACACCGGTTGAACAGCTAGGTTGTGCCTGCGCTGTTTATAATCATACCTAACCATCCACCACCCACTCAGCGTAAAACCGCTTTAAAAACGACTGCATATACGCGTGCCGCTCTGCGGCCATAGCCTTACCAGCCTCCGTATTAATGCGGTCCTTGAGCAGGAGGAGTTTTTCGTAGAAGTGGTTGACCGTGGTGCCGACCTTGTCCTTGCTGGTGTACGAGTCGGTAGATTCGTCTGTAATCGGCAGGATGCTAGGGTCATACATCAGCTGACCCTTATGACCACCATAGGCGAATGTCCGAGCGATACCGATGGCACCGATGGCATCTAGGCGGTCCGCATCCTGTACGATCTGCCCTTCCAGTGTCATGTCGGGTAGGGTAGCACCTGCTCCTTTAAACGATACTTTGCTGATGATGTCACCGATGTGCTCTATCTGAGCTGGCGATAAGTCGTCAAATTGCTGGCACCACGCCATAGCCCTTGCCGGGCCTATCTCGTGATCTCCGTCGTGGTACTTCCAGTCGGCGATATCGTGGAGGAGGGCAGCGAGTTGTACGACGGTATGATCTGTGTCAGGGTAGCTCGTGGATAGCTGGACCGCCATCCGCCACACACGGTAGATATGCCACCAGTCGTGACCAGAGCCATCATTTGCGAAGAGAGCCTTAACGTGGTCAGCCGTGCTCTTTATGATATGATCATGCATAGGCCTCGGCAGTAGATGTAAACGCATTCACCTGGGCAGTTACCCATGCGTCGTCTTGCGAGTGGTGTGTGGCTAGGCGCTGTGCTACATCTGGCGCTACACCAAGGGCTGCACTGCGATCTAGCAAGAGGCAACGGGTCCTACGACTCAGTACGTCCTCGATAGTCATCGCCATCTCGTCCTTGATGATGCGGTCTATGTCCGTCCAGTCGTAGGGTAGAGAGGGGTGTATCGTCTTACTTGGTGTCTGATGTTTTTGCCCCGTGATGGGTAGGTCGTAGCTCGTACTCTCGCCAGCGGTCACTAGGTTTTGCTTGATGAGGTGGTTGACGACGTCCTCGCCCATCTTTCGGAAAGTCGTCCACTTGCCACCTACGATACTCGTAAGACCAGAGCCTGAGGTGTATATTTTATGACCACGGCTGATTTCCTTGGTCTTGCCACTGCCACCACTAGGTGCGGCGAGTGGTCTCAGACCGGCGAATGTCGACAGGATATCAGCTCGTGCCGGTTGCTTGCTGAGGTACTGCTTACAGTTCTTCAGTATGAATCCCACTTCCTCGTCGGTAGCCACGGGCTCTAGCACAGGCTCCGGGGTTTGCTGGTCTGTCGTGCCGACGATGACCTTACCCAGCCACGGTATGACGAATAAGACGCGACCATCCTCCGTCTTGGGTATCATGATGGCAGTATCGCTCTTGAGGAAGCTACCGTCAAGTACGATATGGCTGCCCCTGCTCGGCACGATTGTCTTGGTCGATTCAGCGGCACCGTCCATCCGGAGTATCGAGTCGGTGAATACTCCTGCCGCGTTAACGACTGCCTTAGTAGCTACGGTATGGCTCTCACCGTTGATCTCATCGTGTAGGACGACACCACTTGCCTTGCCATGGGTTTTGACGATCTCTCGGGCAGACATATAATTGATCGCCTGGCCACCGTGCTGTACGATGGTTCGTACTAGGTCTATGCACAGGCGGCTGTCATCGAATTGGCCGTCGGTGTACAGGATACCTCCCTTGAGACCATCGCCCTCGATGTTAGGCAGACGCTTGATGACCGTGTCTGCCGATAGCCACTTGCTACCACCCAGCGACCACTTGCCGGATAGCCAGTCGTAGGCCTTAAGGCCAGCATAGTAGTAGAGGCCTTCCCATCGCTTGTAAAAAGGCACGATGAAGTCCTGCACATGGGCATTGTGTGCCGCTTGCTTGAGCAGGTAGCCTCGTTCGCGCAGGGCTTCCATGACGAGTCGCACATTGCCCTGCTGTAGGTAGCGGACACCACCATGCACGAGCTTGGTACTGCGGCTCGACGTGCCCTTGCCAAAGTCATATTTCTCCACGAGGAGGACCTTAAGCTTACGAGATACTGCGTCTAGTGCTACGCCTAGGCCGCTCGCTCCGCCGCCTATCACGACTAGGTCATATGTATCACCGCTATTTAATTGACTTATTTGCGCTTGTCTCTGCATTCGGTCTTATTATCTCATTTCTGTTGCAATACCTCTTGCTGGTACTATTAGTAGCATAGTCCTGTGGTATAATCACACATTGTAGATGAGTCTTATTCTTTTACCCACCCCCTTGACCTACGTACGGCGTCTTGCCATTGT
Organism: uncultured Saprospiraceae bacterium; assembly: GCA_964389475.1. Lineage (GTDB taxonomy): Bacteria > Bacteroidota > Bacteroidia > Chitinophagales > Saprospiraceae > CAYMFD01. The sequence goes on along the minus strand of CAYMFD010000068.1, from coordinate 1,437 downwards.
TCGTAACTCTGGTTGATTTCTTCCGCCTTGGCTTGAGGTTGATAGGCGCTGGCAGGCTGTAGTTTGGCTTTTACTTGATCGAGGTCGTCCCAGTAGCCGACTGCAAGACCGGCTAGTAGTGCCGCACCTAGGGCGGTAGTTTCGTTTATGCTTGCGACCTCGACAGGACACTGCAGGTAGTCGGCTTGTGTCTGCATCAGGAAGCCGTTCATCGCTGCACCACCATCTACACGCAGGAGCTCCAGCGGCTTGCCGAAGTCCGCCGTCATGGCATCGACCACATCACGGACCTGGTAGGCAATACCCTCTAGGGCTGCTCGCACGATATGGGCACGCGTCGTACCGCGGCTGATACCTACGATGGTACCCCGGGCATAGCTGTCCCAGTAGGGAGCACCCAGCCCAGTGAGGGCAGGGACGAATACTACGCCATCGCTATCCTCTACATTCTCCGCTAGTGCCTCGCTCTCACTTGCCTTATCTATGATCTGCAGACCATCCCTCAACCACTGTATGGCTGATCCAGCGACGAATACGCTGCCCTCAAGGGCATACGTCGTCTTGCCATCGATCTGCCATGCGATGGTGGTGAGTAGGGAGTTTTGACTTTCTACGGCCGTGTCTCCTGTGTTGGCCACCATAAAGCACCCTGTACCGTAAGTGTTTTTAGCCATACCGGCCTCCGTGCATAACTGACCGAAAAGTGCCGCCTGCTGGTCACCAGCTATACCGCTGATAGGTACAGCGGCTCCAAGTATAGGTATGGACGTCTCAGCGACCAGCCCACTACTATTGACCACTGTCGGTAGTAAGGCTTTCGGTACATTGAGGAGGTCCAGTAAGTCGTCATCCCACTCACCGCTGTGTATATTGTAGAGCATGGTCCTACTGGCATTGCTCGCATCGGTAATGTGGCTCTTGCCACCAGTCAGCTTGTATACGAGCCAGCTATCTATCGTGCCGAATGCCAGTTCACCGCGTCTAGCTCGCTCCCTTGCACCATCGACATTATCGAGGATGTACTTCACCTTGGTACCAGAGAAGTAGGCATCTAGCACGAGGCCCGTCTTTTTCTTGATCATATCGGCATGTCCCGCATTACGTAGCTCATCGCAGTAGCTAGCCGTACGCCGATCTTGCCATACGATGGCATGGTGTATAGGCTTGCCTGTCGCTCTATCCCATACTACGGTGGTCTCTCGCTGGTTGGTGATGCCGATGCCTGCGATATCTGTCGCCTCGACATCAGCCTTGGCCATAGCACCCGTGATGACCGATAGCTGGGTCTCCCATATCTCACTAGCGTCGTGCTCTACCCAGCCAGACTGTGGGAAGATCTGCTTAAACTCCCGCTGGTCGGTAGCTACGATTTTTAAGTCTTGGTCAAATAGGATTGCCCTGGAGCTCGTCGTGCCTTGGTCGATACTGAGGATGTAG
>CAYMFD010000067.1:0-20850 GCA_964389475.1 uncultured Saprospiraceae bacterium | reverse complement strand
GTGATCGTATATCTACTACTACGGTGTGGGGGGATAAAAGGGTTGGGTTGCATAGTGATCTGATCACTTTGCTCTAGATAAAGCCATCTATATCGAGATCTCTAAAGACACTTCGGTATTGTGTAGATTCATGAAAAGCAATAAAGTCATCGATGCCATCATACCATTGTAGTGCTTGAGGCCTATTGATAAGCTCAGAAGTGTTCTCGACTATCTCTTTGTAGCTATGATAGGGATAGTCTTTGAAGTCCTTGACGATTCCGTGCTTTCTAGCATTGTGGTGGATGTAGTATTGCAGGTATCTGAATTTCACCGCTGGATTGTAAAGAGATCTTTTGAATCTATCCGCAAAGAGGTTTCCTTGCCTGTCGTATCTCTTATTTATAGCTTGTGTATAGCTAATAAAGAATCTCCGATGTTGGTCAATGATCACATCAGAGACAGTATTAACAGTGATCGCATCGCTTAAAGCGATCCGATCACTACTACTAGATGAAGCGATGCGATCTTTATACTTTTTCAAGGACACTGTCAGCTCATCATAATTTAAGCCCTTGATATAGGAGCTAATCATCTCCTCATCCTTGACTCTGATGCTAAAATGAAAGTGGTTTGACATTAAGGCATATGCGAAAACATCTATATATGGGCCTAAGTACTTTTTGTATTGTCTCAAAAAGTAATCTCGATTTTCATCACTTCGGAATAAGGCTTCCTTGTTGTTTGTCCTATTGTAAATATGGTAGTATCCATCAAACTGAAAATCGGATTTTGTATTCATAAATCAAATTTAAGATCAAACAGTGATCGTATCGCTCAAAGCAGAACAGTGATCGTATCGCTCAAAGCGATGCGATCACTAAGACTCAGCCCCATACTCCCTCTCCGTCCTCCCAAACTCCGGATCTACCACCAACACCTCCTCATACGTGAGGTCCTATAGCTTGTACACCAGCACATCAATCTCCGCCTCTAGGCTAGCGATCGTATCGCTCAAAGCGATGCGATCACTCTACTCCGCTCTTCTACTCCGCTCAAAGCGATGCGATCGCTCTAACCGCTGTGATCTCCATACTTTACTGTCACTCTGTCACCTTCCTGCACATGCCTAGGCAGTCTTGTCAGCAGTTTGGGACCTATTGTGGCTATTTCGTCAGTATTTGTCGCATGGCATATCTATTGACCTATAGAGGATGTCGTAAGGCAAATATTAATAACAAGCAACCAAGCACAAACAATAATACAATGGGCAAAATCATAGGTATAGACCTAGGAACGACCAATAGCTGTGTGGCAGTAATGGAGGGCAATGAGCCCGTGGTCATCCCTAATGATGAGGGAGGACGTACTACACCATCTGTGGTAGCATTTCTAGAAAATGGGGAGCGAAAAATAGGAGCTCCAGCAAAGCGTCAAGCAATCACCAATCCTACTAAGACCATCGCATCGATCAAGCGATTTATGGGTAATAGATGGAGTGAGGTAGGTACAGAAGCAGGACGTGTAGCATACGATGTCGTCAAAGGCGATAACGACACGATCCGTGTAAAGATCGATGACAGGCAGTATACAGCACAAGAGATATCTGCGATGGTACTCCAAAAGATGAAAAAGACAGCCGAAGACTTCTTAGGTGCAGAGGTGACAGAGGCTGTCATCACCGTGCCAGCATACTTTAATGACTCACAACGTCAGGCTACTAAGGAGGCAGGCGAGATCGCTGGTCTTAAAGTACGTCGTATCATCAATGAGCCGACTGCAGCAGCACTAGCATATGGTGTCGACAAGCAAGGCAAAGACCAGACGGTCGCTGTATACGACTTAGGTGGAGGTACATTCGATATCTCGATCTTAGAGCTAGGTGACGGTGTATTCGAAGTAAAAAGTACCAATGGTGATACCCACCTCGGTGGTGATGACTTCGATCAGGTATTGATAGACTTCCTAGCAGATACGTTTATACAGCAAGAGAATATAGATCTTCGCAAGGATCCTATGGCTCTCCAGCGTCTCAAAGAGGCAGCGGAGAAGGCTAAGATCGAGTTGTCTAGCGCTAGCGAGGCGGAGATCAACCTGCCTTACGTCACAGCAGTGGACGGTGTGCCTAAGCACCTGGTCGTTAAGATCAGCCGCTCCAAGTTCGAGCAACTAGCAGACGATCTCGTACGTCGATCACTAGACCCTTGCAAGGCAGCGCTTAAAGATGCGGGCCTTACTGTCAACGATATCGATGAGGTTATCCTAGTAGGAGGATCTACACGTATCCCCAAGATACAGGAGGAGGTAGAGAAGTTCTTCGGTAAGAAGCCTAACCGCTCTGTCAACCCTGACGAGGTAGTAGCCATCGGTGCCGCTATCCAGGGAGGTGTATTAAGTGGTGATGTACAAGATGTACTCTTGCTAGATGTTACGCCATTATCACTCGGTATCGAGGTGATGGGTGGTATGTATGACGTCGTGATCGAGTCTAACAGTACGATTCCTACTAAGAAGCAAAAAGTATACTCTACGGCAGCGGATAACCAGCCAAGTGTCGAGATCCACATCTTACAAGGTGAGCGGTCTATGGCTAGGGACAACCGATCAGTCGGTCGATTTATTTTAGACGGTATACCACCAGCGCCTAGAGGCGTGCCACAGGTAGAGGTGACTTTTGACATGGACGCCAATGGTATCTTAAGCGTAACGGCTAAGGACAAGGGTACTGGCAAGGAGCAGAATATCCGCATAGAAGCATCTACGGGCCTATCCGATGAGGAGATCGCTAAGATGAAGGCTGAGGCAGAGGCCAATGCTGATGCTGATAAGGCGGCCAAGGAGCGAGTAGAGAAGCTCAATACGGCGGACAACCTCATCTTCCAGACAGAGAAGCAGATGAAGGATTACGGCGACAAGATCCCTGCTGACAAGAAGGGTGCTATCGAGGCTGCCCTAGAGGAGCTTAAAGAGGCACACAAGTCAGAGGATCTTGCTAAGATCGACGCTGCTATGGAGACGATGAATACAGCATGGCAAGCTGCTAGCGAAGACCTCTATGCTGCCAGCCAGGCCGCCGAGGGTGGTGCTGATGCGGGTGGAGCCACTGCCGATGCAGGTGGTGAGGACACTGCAGAGGACGTTACAGACGTAGAGTTCGAAGAGGTAGACAAGTAGTAGTCTAGAGAGCACAATGTAAGCCGCTTGTACACTTAGACTTACAGACGCAAATAAGGGTCGTTACTCGATAGAGTAGTGGCCCTTATTTCATTGTATCTGCCTTAGTGACTTTAGATGTCTTGCTAATCGCATAATAGCATCGGTCGAACATAACTCTTCCTTAAGGTGTTCGGATGTTAACGAACAAAGAACATAATGAAACAAATAATTGCAATCTTACTATTAGCTGGAGCTGTATATCTTGGTTACAATGGTATTAACATGGTATCATCTAGTGGTGCTGAGGTAGAGGTATTGGGAGTTGAGCTTTCAGCATCAGATGAAGGTCAGAAACAAACAGGATTTATTTGTATCGGTTTATCCGTCATAGCATTAGTGTCCTCAGTATTTATGTTTACTAAGAAAGTCAAGTAAATTTCTAATGATATCATGTAGACTTGGCTTGTAGGCCACCCCCTTTATATCGCTATTCTGTTATACAGAGCTTAGTCGTCTATTTGTAGAAGAAAAACTACCTATTTTTTTATAAAGCGAACCGCCCTAGTGCCACTTTTTACCTGCACACGTAGTAGGTAGATGCCAGGAGGTAAGTCCTCGACGGTAATGTGATTCTGTGAGGAGGATGTCCTGAGGATAGCGCCATTAAGGTCTATCACCTGTAGTTGCTCTACTTGTTCCTCTGTGTCTACGGTAATGTCGTCTACGACTGGATTAGGAAATACGCGAATGTCATACGTGGCGTCCAGTTCATCGTTGGAGTCGATAATCATGCAGCTCGGGTGTGGTGTATCAGCTACGAAAGAGGATTGATAACTCAACTCTCCATTGTCATGGCACTGTAGCCCACCAAAGCACCCAGCATCTACGTAAATAGCTAGGTCTCCCGTGAAATTTTGCGATAAGCTGCCGACATGCTCGACATAGGTAGTCCTCGCCCCTGAATAGTCTAACGTGGTTACTTCGAGCTCGTACTGCCGCAAGGGGATGTCAGAGACATTAACCACCTCCACCTCCAGCACTATAGCCTGATACGCCTCTGGTGTGGCAGCAGGGTCCTGCGACATGGCATGGCTAAATATGGGCTTATTGACAGGGTTATAAAAGTTGATACTATCTCCTACTTCCATGTCAAAGTCAAATAGCAGGTAGAAGGTCGTATCCTCGACGAAGTGGACCTTACTATCATCTTCCCAAACGATTAGGCTATCCGTTGATCTCACAGGATCTGGCCGTAGATCAGTGGAGGTGTAAGCATAGATGACAGAGCAATCTTTATTATCAATGATAATCTCTTTTTCTACGATGTAATCTATGTGATAGCCATCGCAATCAAGGCTATGGCCTTCGTAATGCCACACCGTATTCAATGGTGCAAATTGCTTCTGACAAAAAGCTATTGTAGGTAGTAGATGTAGTAATAGATGGATCGCTTTCATACTATTTTTCAAGTAATTTACAATACTTCTACGATATATCGGATATATCTGTATCTACTTGTCCATTGTTGTCACATTAGATACAAGGTGTGAGAAAGTTAGACTAGATCTTCAAAGGGGGTCCTTAGAGTATCTAATAGGTCATTGAGCAAGCACAGCGGCGTCGAAATGTCCGTTTACCACTCTTAATCGAGGTCCCAGGTTGTGCTTCTCAAGTCTCGCCGCACGTTACGTGCGAGGCGGACCCGAGGGCCGGAAATGACTTATTGAGTAGCATTAAGGTCATTGAGCAAGCGTACCGGCGTCGAAATGTCCGTTTCGTAATTCGTAATCGAGGTCCCAGGTTGTGCCTGAGGGCCGAGGTTCTCCTTGTCAAGTCTCGCTGCACTTTAGGTGCTAGGCGGACCTGAGTACCGAAAAAGACTTATTGAGTAACATTAAGGTCATTGAGCAAGCGCAGGTGTCGAAAGGTCCGTTTATCACTCTTAATCGAGGTCCCAGGTCTTGCTTCTCAAGTCTCCTTACACCTTACGTGCTAGGCGGACCTGAGGGTCGAGGTAGCCCTACCTCTCCTTCCTAGACGCCACCGTCGCTCTGCTGTTGATGAGGTTCTCTGTACAGCTGTAACGATCTCCCAGTGTCAGGGTATGAGTTTGTGCTTTTTGTAGGCCACTTGCGTAGCGGGCGGGCTCCCATCGAGGCATATTGCAGACGCTTCGTAGTAGGAGAGAGTCTAGCTTCTCATCCTTAGATGGGTGCTGCAAGACGGGATCGATGATGTATCCGTGCTCATCCACTACGAACCGCACATTGTACATCTGATGTTGCTTGATCTTGCTGGAGTCCATAGGTGATAACACCTTGTCCATTATGTAAGCGTTGAGAGCTTCTTCGCCCCCGGGGAATGTCGCATCTACATCTGGGTAGACGGGCAGGGTGTAGTGGAGTTCTTTTTCTTCGTTATGTTTCATGCTATTATTGGGCATGTATAAGATGTGTATCTCGATCGGCGTATCGTCGTCCATGGTACGTAGGTGGTCTTTCTGCTCATCGGTCAGGGTATCATCTACGCCATTGGCAGTTCGAGGCTTGCCTTGGTAGGTCGTCTGCAGTACTACCGAGTGATATGTCGTGACCCATGATGGCTTGTAGAACGTATTGAGGTCTGTCACGGTCTCAGCGGTTGTCACTTGGTCTCTACTGATGGCGAGTGGTGGATCGACAATGTCAACCGTACAGTTAATCTCAAAGAGTGCTTCGGTCTGCGGTGTACCGTCCTGCTGAGCTACGATAGATGAGGACAGAAGCAAGAGGCCTAGGATGATGATATGTGTCATACGGATGTTCATAATATGCTGTGATTTGCGTTGATACAAATGTATAGACACCTTGTATTGCCGTCCTTTACAAAGTGTAAAATAGTGTAAATGTCTAGTAAAAGCCAGTGTTTCGTCGACTCAAACCAATAGCTTAGCGGCATGCAAAGCGAGTCTATTTTCAGGCGGGTATTACTAGCAGCGTGTTTAGGGTCATTGTGCCTCACTACTTACGGGTATGGTCTGTCAGAGCAGGCGCAAGGCAAGAGTGACTTGATCGCCATGCGCCTGATTGGTCACAAGCTACTGAGCTGCGCTGGGGATGACAAGAGCAGGGTGCTGCCCGTACTTGCACAAGGCGATAGCTACACCATAGCTTTTGAGGACTCTTTGTCCATCGAGCCAACAGACCTGGAGGTTATCGTGGATAGCGTGATGACGGCCTACAACGTAGCACAAAACTACTGGGTAGAGGTCAAGGGCTGTATTGCCGGAGAGTTATTGCATACCTATCAGGTCGGTCCAGACCTCGGCGTGATGCTACCCTGCAGAGGCAGGACCTTGCCCAGAGACTGTTACAAGGTCGTGATATCACTATACAGGCCTGCAGATTTAGCCGCGGACGAAGTCCACACGGTTACGAGGTCATACACTAAGCTTTTGTGGTTTATTCCCGTGGTACTAAGCCTATTCCTGATCGCTGCGCGGAGACGTAAGGAGCAGCCTCAGCCTGCGCCGGTGCCTGACCCTGCCTTACTACAGATAGGAGACTCTCTGCTAGATAGTAGAAACCTCACCCTCTCCCATCAGGAAGGTGCTACCGAGCTCTCGCACAAAGAAGCCGAATTACTTAAAATGCTGCATCGTAATGCCAATGTACCCGTAGAGCGACAAGACCTCCTCTCTGAGGTGTGGGGCGACCAGGGCGATTATGTAGGTCGGACTCTAGATGTATTCATATCAAGGTTGAGAAAAAAGCTGCAAGCCGATACCTCTCTCAAGATCGTCAATATTCGCGGAGTAGGGTACAAGCTCATCGTCGGAGGGAGTTAGTACAGTTAAGCCGACGAGCTAATCTATGTCTTGAACTTCGACTGTGATTTTTTCAGATTTACTGATCAATATCTTAGTGTTGAAATCAGTGGGCTGGTTATCGCCGGGTTTTCGATTGTGCTTCTTGTCTTGATAGACGAAAAAGCTCTTTGTCAAGGCTATTTCATAAACACCTTTACGATCGGCAATGCCATACTTACAGATATCATGGCTCCTCACTTCTATTTCTCCTTGCGGATCGATTCTCGTGATTCCATATCTACCTGATTTAAAGTCGATGACAGCTGTTGGATCTAACGTAGTCCCTGATTCATTTTTCACCTGTATATCATACTTTTCTAATGGCTCTTTTCCGTCAAAGTAGTAGCCACTGTATGGACTGTTTGATAGGTATACTGACTTGGCAGTAAGGTTTTCTATAATGAAAAACAATGCTAACTCATCGCCAATTTGAAAGCTATCCCTGTTAAGTCTGAGTGAGCAATTAATCTGATTTTCAAGCATCGCCTGCTTTGAGATAGACACCTGCTCCACTGCCCTGCAACCGATGGTGCTCATTGTGGTCGTTAAAATGAGTATAAAGACCTTATTTATGAACATATCTCTGAAAAATTCATACAATTAAGACAATTTACCTACGAACCTACGAACCTACGAACCTACGAACCTACGAACCTACGAACCTACGAACCTACGAACCTAGTCAACCAATCAACTAAACCCGTAATCCCTCCCACTGACCGACCACGTCAAATACCTGCCATCGTGCAAAGAGCTCTTCGCTATACCAGTCATGCTGGCGGGTCATCTTGATGGCTGTCTGATGCTCTTTACTGCCATATGCATAGGCCTTGACGCTGTACATATCTGCCCATACTGAGAAGGTAGCCATATTGATGACGGGTGCTTCACCGATGCCCTTGGTGTATAGTAGGCCAGGTGTCTCGCTGTGTATGGGGCGACTGCTGGTGGGTACGTAGCGCCAGAACTTACGTAGGTGCTTGACCTTGATAGTGGCTCTTGTCGTGACGGCAACGGTCGCAATGTTGGGGTCGAGGTGACTACTTACTTCGAATGGCTGCTGGGCAGACCACTCGCCATGACTCTTGATACAGCGCATGTAAAGGGTAGCGATCTGACCCGTCTTATCGGCGTAGCGACGGTAGAGTGGACTAGCTGTCCAAGCACGGGCAGCCGCCTCGTCTTGCCAGGTGGTCAGCACTGCATAGGTCGACCAGTCTGGCCATGGGTTAAATCCATTGCCCTTGCCAGAGCCCATCAGCTTGTAGAAGGTAAGGCCTTCCGCCTCAGCTAGCATACCATGGGCAGCCTGCATCATCCAGAATGCCCAAGCCTTTCCCGCTAGGGTGTCATACTTACAGAGGGTGATACATGTCGTTTGGCTAGACATCGGTGTGGTGTGCTTGTGTGGCTTTACGTAAGTGATACAAAATCCTGCGTCTTTCTGTTTTGGCTTTGCAGGTGATACTACCCATCGGTGACTTAGAGGTCGTAGGTAATAAACAAGGTGAGCTCATGTACATAGGTATCTACGACGGGGTCACCGGCAAACTGAAAGAGATTTTCGCCTTGGCCAGTCGTCAGATTGGTCAGTTGCTCACCGCCACGACGTACGCCACCACCATAGTCTAGGCCTATACTAAACTGACTCTTGAGGTATCGCTTGGCTAGGCCTAGGCTGAGGTGAAAGATGTCTGGAGAATTGGCCAGAAAGGTAATACCGTCTCCTAGGTCTATCAAGTTGTCAGGGCTGAGGTCTGTTCTAAAACCTACATATATGTCCTTGTCGTCGCTGTAACTGCGCTTGATGCCGAGTGCTAGGTTGAGGACTTCTTGGCTAGAAGAGGTAATATTGACGTTTGTGGCTTGGTTCACATTGCCCTGGCCATCGAGGGGATCATCTACTGCTGAGAAGATCGAGTACGGGGCTATCGCCGTGAAGTACTCCATGCTGATGCTGACCTCTGATAGGCCTTGCTCGAAGGAGATACCACCAGCGAAACTCCTCGGTGGTCGGTAGCTGTCTAGGTCGGTGCTGATCACATTTGAGACGACGGTGGTCTCTCCGTTGTCAAAGACTTTCTGATCGTCTAGTCCATACCGCCCTCGCTTTACTACGGCACTACGTAGGCCTGTCGTATAGGTAAAGCCCAGGACGAATACGCCAGGATTCCAGATGATACCGAGCTTACTGATAAGGCCACCATCTACGCGGTAGCGAAAGTCACTCTCGTTACGCCAGCCCTCTAGGATTTGGACCGGGTCATCGGCGTTGACGATCTCTTTCTTAAAGCTCAGCGATATATTCTCACCTCTGAACGTAAAGAAGTTGCTGATGCCAATGGCTAGCTTGTCGGTGGGTTCCCAAGAGATAGATCCACCCAGCCACGTCTCATTGAGTCGCCGATTAAAGGCTAGCTGACCGACGAATACTTCCTGATCGCTCAGGCGACTTACGAGGCGATCCTCATAGTTGACCGAGGACCTAAATCGTGTAAGACTCGATGCACCCAAGATGAGGCGGTCGGTCTTAAATGGCTTGATAGCCGCAGCGATCAGACCAGGGGCAAAACCACCCCTCCTGTCTAGGAAGGACGTGCCATCGCCTAGGTAGTCTGTGGTACGCAGTACGGAGTAGCTAGGCGTGATCAGCGATAGCGAGACACCAGACTGCCCATAGAGGGCGAAGGCGCCAGGATTGTAGTATATGGCCGTCTCATCTTGTACAGAACCGACGACAGCACCATTGAGCAACTGCCCTCTAGCGCCGAACTGATGTGACCAGTAGTTACTAGATACCTGCGCCGTGAGGCTCATCGTAAGTAGTAGGGTCGATATCGTAGCTATACGCCTCAAGTGCTAGACGAACTTTTGCATACTGAGGATGTACCCCATATGTAGGCCTTCGTGGTAGATGTTAAAGGTGGCAGCTGAGTCAAAATCGTCAACCGTAAACCGCGTCTCTGTGGTGTAGCTGGTATAGGTAGCAAAGGCGCCAGCCTCGAAGTCGGCTTGCGTCCTTTTGATGCTCTCCGTGAGGTGACCTTTTAGTGCATCGAGATCTTCTTGGGTGTAGGGTCGCTCAGGTTTAGTACCGTTTTTAAAGGTTTTGATCAAGTCCTTGTCGACCGACCAGCGGGCACCTGCCAGGCTATACACGAGTAGCTGCTGCGTGGCCACGATATGACCTGCATTCCAGAAGATATTATTGTTAAAGCCCTCTGGTATGTGGTTGAGCTCATCCAGCGTAAAGTGGTTGATCACGTTGAGCAGCATCTTGCGTAGCTGTAGGTTGGTCGCTAAAGTGGGGTGCATAGGTGGCGATTTTTAATAATTGTTTTGCTGATTGTGCAGCGCTGATACCACTGCCTAGAACCAACTCTTGCGTGATCTACGGCGTCTTGTCGTCTTTACCCCTAGCACTCCTAGTAGCCCTCTAGTAAGCTCGCGTGCTACCGTCCTGCCTATCTGGCGAGTGGTCGTACTATTGAGGATTTTCTCAGCCGCTGATTTTTCACCACGTCTACGGCTGCTTGTCTTGCTTGCTTTCTCCTGCTGCTCTTTGAGGTCTTGCTGTACTTCTTCGCTTTCGGCGGTTTTGATCTTGCCAGTGAGTATCTCGTAGGCACTATCGCGATCTATCTCCTCGTCGTAGTAGTCGATGATTTTGCTCTGATTGATGATGTCGCCGATCTCTTTGTCGGTGAGTACATCCATGCGACTCTGTGGGGCACGCAGGTAGGTGTGTACCAGTGGGGTAGGTATACCCTTGTCATTGAGTGCTGAGAGTAGCGCCTCACCGATACCCAGCTCCGTCAGTATCTGCTCGACATCGTAGTGGTCGGATAGGGGATAGTTCTGTGCGGCTAGCTTGATCGCTTTTCGATCTTTGGCCGTAAAGGCACGTAGCGCATGCTGTACCTTGAGACCTAGCTGCCCGAGTATACTCTCTGGAATGTCGGCCGGGTTCTGTGTGATAAAGAACAGCCCGACTCCCTTGGATCGTATCAGTTTGACGATAGCCTCCAGCTGATCCATGAGGGCATCGCTGGCTTGGTCAAATACGAGGTGGGCCTCATCTATAAATAGGCATAGCTTGGGACGATCTAGGTCACCCTCCTCTGGGAAGGTCGCATATATCTCCGCTAAGAGCTGTAGCATAAACGTCGAGAAAAGTTTAGGCTTGTCCTGGAGGTCGGTGACACGTAGGATGCTTACGATCCCCTTGCCCTCATCTGTGATACGGCACAGGTCATCTACATCAAAGGACCGCTCCCCAAAGAATCTTTCAGCGCCTTGCTGCTCCAGCTCGATGAGTTTTCGCAATATCGTACCTACGCTAGCTGTACTCATACGTCCATACTCCTCAGCGACGGCAGCCTTGCCCTCGTTGGTCATGTATTGGAGGACCTTCTTGAGATCCTTGAGATCGAGTAATGGTAGCTTATTGTCGTCACAGTACTTAAAGGCAACGGACATGATCCCGCTCTGGGTATCGTTGAGGTTGAGGATTTTGCTAAATAGTACAGGTCCGAACTCTGATACGGTCGCTCTCAGTCGTAGGCCAGGCTCTCCTGATAGGCTCAAGAACTCTACGGGACTATCTCCAGCGATAAACGGAAAGCCGATCGCCTCATGTCGTTCGTCGATCTTGGGATGTCCTTCGCTGGCGGCAGCTATACCACTGAGGTCACCCTTTATATCCATGATCATGCTAGGTACACCGTTGGCAGACAACTGCTCCGCGATGATCTGCAGGGTCTTGGTCTTACCAGTACCCGTCGCACCCGCGATGAGGCCGTGTCGGTTGAGGGTGCCTAGCGGTATACGGACGAAGCTCTCGTTGATGCACTGCCCATCGAGCATCGCACCACCCATGATCATACTGGGTCCTTCGAACTTGTAACCCGCTTGGATCTCTTCTTTAAACTGCTCTATTTTACTCATAACTTGATCCGTGATTATTTAAGCGAATATAGGTATAACTCGATATCACTGTAATCCTCCGCTATCTCGTAGACGATAAACGATCGACTAGGCGTCGTCACGAAGTACGTGCATAGATAGGCGAGGGTATTCTCTTTATCAAAACTGTATTTAAACTTCGCGACCTGATGCGTATCATCTTCTTTAAAAGAAGAGTCGGCGATCCTGATCTTAGTATCCTCGGTGATCTCGTCCATGTGGTCATAGTTGGACCGGAGACCTCTGCTGAGACTAGTCACCCTACCGCGGGTGAGGATAGTGGTGTCTCTATTGATCATGACCAGGGCATGGTAGCTCTCCGTATTGGCCTCCCATACGTCGACGACCTCATCTTCAGGTTTGAGCTGGCGCATGGCTATCTCGAAGAATTCATTGGCCTTAGCATAGGCTGGTGTCATCTCTCGATTAGCTATTACGGCTAGTGTCGCTCGCTCCCACGTGGTCGGTAGCCTGATCGTCGAGCTGTTATTGGTCAGGTCATGCTTTTTGGTGCCTTTCCACTTAGCCTCTTCATTACTATCGGCTACGGTCTCCTCTACCTTGGATGGTGCGGTGTCTTTGCCGGCGCTATCTGTCTTGCACGACCCCAGCATCGTTGTCAGACAGCTAAGACATACGAGATAGATTATCGATTTACTCATGGTAATTATGATTCTTTGAGCGGGCAAAAATACATCGTCCTATCGGTATCAGGTGTATACTGACTGTACGGTGTCTGATACCACTAGTCGACACTATTTACTCGCTGCTATTATATGACGTCGTTAAAGGTGTCGATGTCACAGTAGTTATGCTGGAAATGCTCGACTGATATGACTTTGGCAATACTCAGTACCATGCCATTCGATAAGACTCGATACACGATCTTTTTTCTAGATGTTACAGTACGTGGTTAGCGCTGTCGCGGTTCTACCCGCAGCGCGGTAAATCACCCTAAATACTCCGGTCCCTTTAAGGTCACTATGAAGTATAACGATATCAGAACCTGTTACCTAAAGACGGAGACTCGTTTTCCACTACAATCAACTTACACTACCTTTCATTACCATAGAAGTAAAGTCCTGATCCATTCTTATTTAAAAGGGTGACGCTGCTGCCACTTTTCTTCGGGCAGGAAGTACTGCAACACCGGACCGAGGATCCGATTGATAAGTGGGTTAAAGGCCTTGACAAATAGAAACTGCTCGCTAGGCACGGCGCCTACGCTAGACTTGATCTCCATGGCGGTACGAGACATCATCACGCCAGATTTGCCGCGATCTATGGCATAAGAGGTAAGGCCGATCAGCATATTAAAATATAGCTTAAGCTCTTGATTGAGGTCAGGGTCGTAGCCCAAAAAGTGTGCATCGATGTGGTCCTTGTGATCGATGGCGCTGTAGAATCCTATGAGCTCACCTTTCAAAAAGTAACCTATAATCTGTGCCTCCTCACCTAGTGCCCGCTTGAGCTTGATAAAGTAGTCGTCTGGCAGGATAAACATGTTAAAGCTAGCGCCATCTGATACGTGGTGGTATAAGGTGTTGATCCTAGACTGTAAGTGTACTAGCTCCGTCTCTGTGAGTATGTGTTTGTCAACGGTATCAATGAGGGATAGGGCCTTGCGTATGCGTACCCTGTACTTGCTCTTCATCGCAGCCATATAGTCGTCGAGGGATGTCCAGGCTGGGTCTATATGGAGGTACATGCTCGGCTGTACGGAGAATGTCGTGTAGCCATATGCGCTGTAGTCTGGCAGATCACCGCCGTCATAGTCCTTGAGCAAGGCACCGGGGATAGCTACGCCTTGACGCTGTAGTAGTCGTCGGGCGGCCTCTACGGCTTGGTTGATGGTGCTCTCGTCATTGTGTTCGTTACACATCACGCCATACTGCCCCGTGAGCAGTAGGTTGCCTACGACCATAAAGTTGAAGTTGACAAGTCGGGCTAGTCCTCCTTTGATACCAGTCGATAGGCGTGCTGCCCAACTGTCAGATGGCTTGTAGTCGCGTAGGCTAGACCGCAGGGCAAATCGCTTAACCTGTAGCACGAGGCAGAGTGCGAGGTGTCCATCGAGGTGTCCCTCCAAGTAGTACTGACGTACGGTGTCTACACTACCATCGTCGATACCTGATAAGAATCGTCGTGAGAAGAAGATGTCGTCCTTGCAGTAGGTGTCCCATGCGCTTGATAGGTCGGCTACATTATCTGACAGCCGATACTGCCATGGTCCTACGATGTCGCTAGTTGTTGCCAAAATACTACTGGATCCCTAGTTGAGTCTTGACAGATGCCTCATCTTCCCACCCTACGATGCGAGCTGAGCCCATGCCGCGGTAGTGGGTGATGTACTGCTCGATCTGCCACTTGGCAGCGCTATGCACGGTGGCGAAGTGGTTGAGGTCCTTGATCATGATACTGCGCTGTGCGACGTCGGCCGGTTGGGCGAGTACTAGCATCGTGTCTGCTGAGTCACGAGCGACCCTGACCCCTCCTATAATGTCTAAGCCTAGCTGGCCATCTGTATCTAGCGGTAAACCTATGACTAGGCAGGTAGCCTTACTAGCGACTAAGGTACCCACACTAAAGGGAAGGCCTAGGTAACCATGTGATGTAGACCACTGTGTACCAGCTGGGTGTGTGATGGTCGCTTGAGGGTAGTCCTGGTAGGGATCTTCCGTCTTGGGATCCGCGCATCCGGAGATGACGATGCCTGCTGTCAGTAGAAAAGAAAGGAGGAGAGTTCTCATTACCTTAGTAAAGATAATCATGTATCGATGGTTGTGGTAGTCCATGATGATTTATACTATTTGTCTTAGAGTATTGCGGATAATATGTCAAGAATAATTTTTTCGAGACCAAGGCAAAAAACTTAAGTATAGCCGTAGCTATGGCGAGGCTTTTTAACGCAGGTATTGCAAAATTCATACAACAGATTACCGCTAGTTTATAGGTCACATAGTATTAAGCGTATATCTTGATTTTTAAAGCATAGGTTTGCACACACTATGGTCCTACAAGAGCTGACGCTAACCAATTATAAAAACTACGATAAGCAGCACGTACGCTTGCATGGTCAGTTTACCATACTGACTGGCGACAATGGTATGGGCAAGACCAATGTACTAGACGCGATCTACTATGTATGTCTCGGCAAGAGTTACTTCAGTGGTCAGGACCGATATGTGGTACGTAGTGGTGCTGATTTCACCCGACTAGAGGCTCGCTTTATCGCTGATGATGATCCGCAAAAGGTGGTCGTTAAGCTGCAGCCTAGGAAGTTAAAGGAAGTTTCTGTCAATGGTAAGAAGCACGATCGGCTGATTGACCACTTAGGCCGGTTTTCGTGTGTGGTGATTGCTCCCATAGATGTACAGTTGATGCTCGATGGCTCGGAGCAGCGTAGGCGGTATATTAACAATACCATCATCCAGTACGATAAGCAGTACACCCAAGCCCTACTTACCTACAATCGACTGCTGAGGCAGCGCAATGCCTTGCTCAAGCAGATGGCGGAGAATCGCACCTTTAATGCCGACTTGCTCGATAGCCTCACGGTGCCCATGCTCACTCCAGGGCAGTACATCTATCAGGCTAGGCAGTCTTTCGCAGAGGCGCTTACCGCTCTGCATAATCGATACTACGCCACACTGTCCGGTGGTAATGAGACAACAGAACTACGCTACAAATCACACCTTAATGATGGGGTGGATATGCTCGAGACCATGCGGGCTAGCTACGACAAGGATAGGGCTCTGGCACGTACGACCGTGGGCATACATAAGGATGATCTAGAGATGGTGATGGACGATCGACCATTGAAGTTCTACGGTAGTCAAGGACAGCTCAAATCATATGTGCTGGCCATGAAGCTATCTCAGTACGATATCCTGAGAAGTAAGACCGCGTCTGCTCCCATCCTGCTTCTGGACGATGTTTTTGACAAACTGGACAAGACGCGAGTAGCTAATCTGTTGACGATCGTCGAGTCTGATGACTTCGGTCAGGTAGTGATAACGGATACGAGTATCGACCGCGTGGCCGACCTCCTGTCCGCCCATGATCAACCCTACGCAGCGTATATTGTAGATCGAGGTACAGTAGCAGTCGTAGACCCTGCTTAATTATCTCTACATTCGCACTAGATGAAAACGTACAACGATCGAAGTATCAAAGAGGTCCTAGGTGACTTCGTAGGAGGGCATAAGCGTATACAGCGTGGCGTACGTAATGTAGAGTTGCGTAAGATATGGCGAAAGCAGATGGGCGAGATGATAGATCGCTACACGACTAATATCAAGTTTTACGATGGTACTGTAACTATATACCTCTCATCTGCACCACTGCGGCAGGAGCTTAGCTTATCGACTAAGCGTATCATCGATGTGCTCAACGAAGGGCTAGGTCCCGATATCGTAAGAAAAATCGTGTTGAGGTAGTAATATGAGACTTCTTGGTCTCGGCTACGGCTTACTAGTATAGCGTGACGACTACACCGTCAAAAGGATTCAAATCAGAGCACAATTCAAACAACAAGTTGCCACAGCGAGACTCCCTGCCTAGTAGGGTAGAGTCTCAGTAAAGCAGCATAGTCGTATAACAGCGACGAGGGATGCTCAGATTAGTATGGATAGAGATGAGGCGTAGCAATGACGAGAAAGTGCTTATCTGTAGTTGTTGTGACGTGACTATCCGTACACTTAGGGGCATAAAAAAGCCGACTCTGAGTACGAGACGGCTTTTTAAAACATTTTAGGCTTTGATGCTGCGTTCAGCAACTATACTCTAGACGCTAGTTAGTGGTGTAGGTCACTAGTTGCTAGTATTTTATGATGGGTCGAGGTTCTGTGAGGTGTCAGAACATGTTATTCGTTAGACAAAAAATGCCAATCTTTTGTGAAATCGGGAACCACCTATTTAGGCTTGCTTGCTATTCGTAAGTAGCTTAAATAAGACGTTGTAGTGACGGGTAAATTTCGCTAACTATTTATTTAAACCTGCTTATCGCTGAAACCTAGGGGCACAAAAAAAGCCGACTCTGAGTACGAGACGGCTTTTTAAAACATTTTAGGCTTTGAATGCTGCGTTCAGCAATTGTCTTGTAGACGGTGACTTATTGATTAGGTCACACATTACAAAGATATTTATAGAGAAGGCCTGAAAGATATCAGAGTAGGGTATTGGTCCAGCGAAGAATAGTCTTCTTCTTGTGAGGTCGGGTACTACTTGTGTAGGCTAGGTGTCTACTCGTAAGTAGTGTAAGTAAGACGTGTTAATGACGGGTAAGTTGTATTATTCGGTATATCTACCTGCTTGTCACGGAAACCTATGGGCATAAAAAAAAAGCCGACTCTGAGTACGAGACGACCTTTTAAAACATTTTAGGCTTTGATGCTGCGTTCAGCAACTGTACTCTAGACGCTAGTTAATGGTGTAGGTCACTAGTTGCTAATATTTTATGATAGGTCGAGGTCTTGTGAGTTGTCAGAATAGGTTACAAGCTGGACAAAAAAATAGCCAGTCTCTTGCGAGACTGGCTAAAACCCATTTAGGCTAGGTTACTATCCATAGACAGTAGATGTAAGACGTAGAAATGGCGGGCAGGTCACAGAGTGGAGAAAGTATAATGACGTGTTCGTAAATACGCATCGTGCCATTAAAAAAGCCGACCCTCACTTAGAGTCAGCTTTTTTATGTCTTTAAGCTTATTAATGTATGTCTGTACTGACGAGGGAGATCGACTACTTAAGTCATGAAAGTATCTGCTTTTCTATAGTACAATCGAGCTACTTCATTTTGACCGCATCCCACTTGAGCCCATTGAGTAGGTCAGTGATCGGCATTCTACGCTTGCCGCTGAGCTTGACATCCTTGAGGTATAGGTAGCCATCTCTAGCTGCTACTCGTAGGTAGCGTTTGTGGTCACTAGATATGGTGCCTGGCGTCTCCTGATGTGGGGTCGTATCACGGTCAGCCCAGTAGATCTTGAGCTCTATATCGTCTAGCGTGGTCCAGGCCGTAGGGAAGGGGTTGAGGCCCCTGATTTTATCATAGATGTTGTCGACGGTATCATCCCAGTCGATTTTACATGTATCGTGGTACAGCTTAGGAGCCTTGGACACCTGAGACTCATCTTGCGGTGTGAATGCAGGATTGCCGGCCTCTATTAGCTGTACCGTCTCTAGTACGACCTCTGCGCCTAGCTGCATCATCTGGTCGTGTACAGTACCCGTCGTATCCGTCTCTGCAATGGGCATCGATCGCTGTAGCAATATGTTGCCCGTATCGATCTCGTGCTTAAGTTTAAAGGTTGTCACGCCAGTATTCTTATCCCCATTGATGACGGCCCAGTGTATAGGCGCTGCTCCCCGATATCTCGGTAGTAAGCTGCCGTGTAGGTTGTAGGTGCCGTGCGGTGGCATGGCCCATACTACCTCGGGCAACATCCTAAAGGCTACCACGATCTGTAGGTCAGCATGGTAAGATCGTAGGGTCTCGACGAAGTCCGGCGCTTTAAGATTTTTTGGCTGCAGCACGGGTATGTCATGATCCACCGCATACCGCTTGACGGCAGAGGTGAGTACTTTTTTGCCACCACGGCCACCCATCTTATCTGTAGCGGTTACTACCGCCACTACATCATAACCCTGTTTTACGAGGATGTCTAGAGACGGTACGGCAAAGTCTGGCGTACCCATAAATATGATCTTCATACCCTTATTAAGACTTTTTTATCATGGATCGATTGGCTAATAAATCGTAGCACTAATAGCTTTGCAAAAGTGCATAAACTTATATCAGTACTTTTACTTCTATGAAATATATGATTAATCCAGCCCTCAAAGCTATTACGCTATTCTGTATCTGCCTACTAGCGACCACAGCGACTGCCCAGAAGGTCGAAGGTTATGCCTACGAAACAGGTAATCGTGGCTACCTCAATGTGGTCAAGGTCGACCTCGTGGATGTTAATACGTCGGCCATCCTTGAGACGGTCTTCTCTGATATAGACGGTAAGATTGCGCTAGACTTACCGCCGTCGGGTAGCTACGAGTTACATGCCACCAAGGATATGTTCGAAGAACTAGTGGTGACCCTAGATCGGTCAGCCGCTGCCAATGGCAAGTTGTTCGTCAAGCTGGAAATGCGGCGGGCACCGGGCTACATATTTGAGGTGACCCTGGCACCAAAGCGTGCTAGCGAAAATCAAGCAGTAGACGGTATTCGCGATGCAAGGGTAGAGGTATATAATAATACGACGAAGCAGGAGGTCTTGGTAACGGAGGCTAATCCTACCCCGCAGTTTAGGCTCAACCTACTCAAGGGTAACCACTACACCATCCTAGTCCGCAAGGAGGGCTACCTCGCTAAACGTATGGAGGCATTCGTCAACGTCAAGGGATGTATCCTTTGTTTTGAGGGAGTAGGGCAGGTACAGCCTGGTGTCAGTGACAACCTCAGTCAGGGCAATGAGATGGGAGTCTTACTGGCCAATGTAGAGATGGATCCTTCTTTCGAGGGTAAAAAGTTAAGCATCCGTAACCTGTACTACGACCTAGACAAGGCGACGCTGCGCGAGGAGAGTGCCGAGGAGCTGCGTAATCTCATTAACATCATGCAGGATAACCCTAAGATAGCCGTGGAGATAGGTAGCCATACCGATAGCCGTGGCAAGACGGCGTACAACCAAAAGCTGAGCGAAGCCCGAGCCAAGTCAGTAGTCGACTACCTCATTAACAATGGTAGCATACCTGCCCAAAGGATGATCGCCAAGGGCTATGGAGAGAGCCAGTTATACAATGACTGCGCTGATGGCGTGAAGTGTAGCGAAAGCCAACACCAAGAGAATCGTAGAACGGAGCTAACCATCCTGGGTGAGACAGAGGAGTCACGCCTCCGTAGCCTAAAGGAGATGAAGCAAGAAGAAGAGTTTATGGCCATGCTACTTAGTGGCGAAGGCAATGAGCAGATAGAGGTCAGTAGTGAGGAAGACCTCCAGCAGTTAATCAAGGAGCAAGAGCAGCGATCACAGACGACCGCGCCTAGCCAGCCACCCACTACTACGCAACAAGAGATCGTAGAGACGCCACCTACTATGCCAGACGCCACTGCCGATCCACTACCACCAGGACGTAGTGAAGAGTCAGAGGGTAAGACCGACGGACTACCACCTATGAGCAATAAGCGTCTCGATATGCCAGCTACTGATGTAAGCGGTGAGGCTGCGGCGATTGCCGCCCAGCAAGCCAAACTAGAAGCCAAAAAGCAGAAGGAGATGAATAAAGGAGGACGCAACTTTGACCTGCCGATAGAACCACCAGCCATACCAGCAGTCAATACAGAGCCGCCTGCTATGCCTAATATCGAGGAGCCACAGGCCAAACTAGAAGGCGTCGAGCTAGCCAGAGATGCTACGGGAGAGCTCCTCACAGGCTTTATGGTAGTCATACACGAGAGCAAGACGCCGCTAGCAGAAGATGACGAGATATTTTCTAGGCACAACAGAGTGTACAGCTACCTTACCGCTGAGGGCGAGTTTTGGTATATGCTCGGTCGTTACCCAACAAAGATCAGTGCAGAGCGAGAGAGCAAGTCCTTCCTACAGGCGACGTACCCAGACTGTCGCATCGTCAATTTTGTGGACGGTAAGGTGATGACGTCTGATTTTTAGGGAGAGATTGAGATTTCGGGATTTCGGGACTTAGAGAGAGAGCGAGAATTGAGAAGGAGAGAGGTCGGGATTCTAGAAGGAGAGAACTCTCATGCTAGTGTGAGGCAAGTACACGAGGTAGCAGTTGCAGTAGACGCATGCCTTGGCTCACAGTTAGGGCTGTGCGGTTCTACCCGCAGCGCAGCAAAAGATTATACCATTTCTACTATAAGGTTTCGCATTAGTTTTTGAG
>CAYMFD010000066.1:19577-20852 GCA_964389475.1 uncultured Saprospiraceae bacterium | reverse complement strand
CATTTCAAGGGCGGTGGGCTAGCCACGTGGGCAAGCCAGATCTATCAGGTGCATGGATCATTTGGGGAAATAGCGGCAACGGTAAGACTCGCTATGCTATGCAGATGGCCAAGTACATGACTGCATTTGGTAGAGTGGCTTACAATACTCTAGAGGAGGGAGCTAGGCTATCTATGCAGCGGACATTGAGAGATACCGATATGATCACTGTCGATGGTCAGTTTATGATACTCGATCAGGAGACTATGGAGGATCTGACAGAGCGACTAAGTAAACGACGGTCACCTGATATCATCTTCATCGATAGCCTCCAGTATGCTGGCCTCAGCAAGATCAGCTACAAGAAGCTGAGAGAAAGATTCCCCAAGAAGCTATTCATATTCATCAGTCACGCTGAGGGTAAGCATCCTGAGGGACGACTAGGCAAGTTTATCCGATACGATGTCGATGTCAAGATCAGAGTTGAGGGATACAAGGCACTAGCCACTAGTCGATTTGGTGGCGGCGAACCCTACACCATATGGGCTGAGGGTGCAGAACGATACTGGAATGATAAAACCGAAACTACACAAAATCAAGCGCAATGATTACGACTAAGAAAACACACTGGCAACTGACCGTCAATCGAGTGACTGGCCTCGATGATGAGGCAGTATTCTGGATGAAAGAAAAGATAGCCAGAAGCTACCTAGCAACAGCGGTAGATCTGCCGATGGTAGCCGCCTACATGCGATCATCCATCTTCTGGACTTGCTGGCATAGATGGTGGGCGACGGTAGATAGCCGATTTCCTGCCTACCTCGATAGCAAGGACTACGACACCTGCAATATGGCAGTGTATGAGGAGTATATGCAGAGCCGCCTACTAGATGGGCGATGGACACTGACCAAGCACTTTCACAAATTAATCACCGATCAGATTACTGATCAAAATCTAACAGAATCATGCCTACTATAAAAACACAGAAGCGCAGAAAGATTACCCTCAAGACAGCCGAGAAGCTGGCGAATATGCTCGTAGAGGCCAAGCTATCTAAGAGTATTGCGGAGAAGGAGATCGCAGACTATGAGTCACGCCTCACAGAGTACTGCGAGGATAATGACTTCCTCGGACAGATCGGCCCGCTCAAGGCGTACACCCGTAAGTCACCAGCTAGACTGCAAGGTGCCAAGGATGCACTGGCAGCCTTACCCAAGATGCTAGCGAAAGCCTATCAAAAGGTAGTACCTCGTAAAGTTACCGCTGACGTCAAGGCCATCATCACAGGGTTAGAG
>CAYMFD010000066.1:0-19567 GCA_964389475.1 uncultured Saprospiraceae bacterium | reverse complement strand
GTTAGAGGATGCGGACCAAGAACTAATAGACCTACTTGAGGACCAAAAGATCGACATCGTACAGGCCGAGAAGATCTACTTCAAGCATGTAGTCTAAGACGTAGTTTTCTTATTACGGGCGGCGGTGGGACCCATTTCAAGCCGCCGCCCACTTTTAAGCATCATATGGAAGAGCAAAAAGTAAAGCGCATCAAAGTATTGCTAGAGCGAGCCAATCGCCTAGACAAGCTACCTGCCATGATCGAAGGATGGACCAATGGCAGGACCAAGGACATACAAGAGATGACACTTCAGGAGGGCAACCTCATGTATGGCCGCATCGTCGAGGAGGATGACAAGGCTCGTGAGAAGATGAGAGGTAAGATATGGCACTACCTGTGCCTGTATGGCATGACCATCAATGGTGAGGCTGATAAGTACCGTATCAATGAATTTATCAAAAACATAGGGTCTAATAATCCTAAGAAAAAGATGCTGTGGTACCTCAATCGCCTAGAGCTGGTAGCGGTACTCAATCAAGTAGAACAAATGGTCGGTAAATCGATCGTCAATAAATCACAAAAAGACAAGTAACAATGGCCAGACTAGGACAAAAAGTACATCTCACAGACCTCAACGTCATCGCTGAGATCACTGGCATGGTAGCAGGTAAGCCAGTAATGGCCGCTTACATCGATCCTATCACAGGAGTACAGAAGGTAGTGAGCCTCATCGACACGGCCTACACGATCGTCACGATAGTAGATGAGTTGATCATACCTGCCATCAAGCGGATCATCGCAACTGTCAAAAGCTGGTTTAGTCGTGGGTAGTATAGATCGACATATAGTACTCACTCGCTACGGCGGTCATAAGCACGCTATCCTGAGCGATCTGCATGTGTATGGTGATGGTCGTCGACTATTCGACTGTAAAGCCTTAGAGCTGCCCTACAGAGACAATCAGCGATACATCAGCGCTATACCGATCGGTACCTATCCTCTACAGCTCGAATACTCACCCCGCTTCAACATGGAGCTGTGGGAGCTGTACGGAGTACCACGACGATCAGAGATTAAGATACACGTCGCCAACTATGCCCGCCAGCTCAATGGCTGCATAGCAGTAGGCAACGGTAGACGTGATATCGACGGAGACGGCAAGATCGACCTAGTACACAGTCGCAATGCCCTACATCAACTGCATCAGGCTATGATGCCAGCCACGAGAGCTTACATAACCATCACAGATATCATTAATCACTATTAACAACATTACAATGACAAAAGCGGAATTAGAAAAAGAGCTGAAAGCAAATCAATCTCAGCTCACCAAATTGAATCAAGAATTTGCACAGTACAAGACAGAGGCTGAGGCTCAAAAGTCGTCTGTAGAAGATGAGATTATTATCAAGGAGGTAGAGATAGAAAAGCTGAAAACTTCTATTGCTAAACTTACAGAAGAAAAAGTCGAGCTTACCGAAGAGCTAGAAGCTATCGAAGCTGGCGACACGGCAACTACCTACGACGGCGACCTCGTACAGGGCGAAGCCAATAGCGGTAATGTCATTAAGCGACTACTCGTGGACAATGAGGAGCGGGAAGCGCTATCTGAGGAGGAGCTTAAGGATTATCCAGACCGTGACCTGGACGACTACCCGATCGCCTTCACCGATAGATACGGTCGTCTCAAGAAAGGCTACTTGCAAGATGCTACTACATCAACCTTCAAAAGTCAGTATGGAGAAGGGCACAAGTTAGTAGCGATCGTGCTAGAGAAAGAGACAGATACACAGCCAGCACAGATACACACCATCACACAGACATGTATCGTCAATGGTGATGTAGTCGTAGACTGGGATAACGTCACCTGTGCTGTAGATATCGCATAGTATGGCAGATCAGGACCAAGCGCAACTAACCCTGACACAGTACCAGCGTCTCCTCAGCGAGATCCAGAGCCTTAAGGAGATGCTGGTACCATATGTCAATGATGACTACCTCATAGATCGTGTCGTCAGTGACCTCCTTATTGCTATTGCATCTATACATACCGCACAACAGATAAAAAGTCGTCAACGCTACGAGACTATATGTGATGCTCGCAATATCGTAGCCTACACCCTCTACAATCACTACGGTATGTCGCTAGCGACTGTAGGCAAGTATCTGGACGGTAGAGACCATACATCAGTAATTAATATGCTGAGACAGTACAGGAGCCTCTACGACTCTGATAATAACTTTCGACAACTGGCCGATAAGGCTTCACAATTTATCAACTCATGATCCGGACATACACCATCACACATAAGAAGCATCCTGGCAATGTCGCCATCCTCAGTTATCAGGTAGCTACGACAGGCAATAGAGATAATGATAAGTTGATCAAGCTAGAGTTTAATCACGACTGCACGATCGACTATATGGAGCGGATAGGCGCATACCTGCCTACTACGTACGACTTGCTTAAGAGATACAGCGGTGTCACACTTAAGGAGACTACCGATGTTGATACGAGCTTTGACGCATTCTGGTCCGCCTATAAGTATAAGGTGGGCAAAAAAGCCAAGGTCATCAAGCTATGGGACCAACTCGACCATGCAGACCGCCTGCTAGCCCTAGCAGGTGTCAGACCCTACGATAAGCACCTAGCTCGTAAGCGCAACCAAGACAAGATGTATGCAGAGACATACCTCCGTAGCCGCCAATGGGAAAACGAATACCAATGATACTATTCTACTTTATTGCCGTGGCAGGGCTCAGCTTTCTGCTCGGCCATCTATCATCATCAAAACCTAAATCATGAAACTAATCATATTAACCATAGCGCTGATCGCCGCCATGTTTGGCATCGTGATATGCTGCATCGTCATACTCGCAGCCCTAGCCAGCTCCTACGATGATTATGAGGCTATGGACGAACACCGCTACTCTAGAATCGAGGACTTATGAGAAGCGAAGGACAGATACTGTATGTAGTCTTATCGTGGGGGGCAAAGACTATCAACACAGATAAGAAGGAGCGAATACAATTAATCATGCAACGATGGAATAGGCAAGTATTTGCTGCCGATAAGATTGATCAGGTAAAGCGTGCTATGAAAAAGCAAGTAGTAGAACTTTTGCCAAAAGTAAAATGGTCTACTAGAGGTGTTGACCACGTATTAATCAATATGGGATCATATGGCACAGTCCAAATTCTTAAAGTCACAAAGAGACCTAATCTACTATGAAGGTCAAGTCCAAAACCATACAGCATCAAGGTCGTGACATTGCAATCAAGCTTTACAAGTACAGTGTCACGGTCCAGTCAAGGCCACGGCTGACCTCATCGATCAAGTATCCAGATAAAGCATCTGCTAGACTGGCATTTAATCATCCAGAGAAGTATCTAAAGCAATACTACCTATGAAAGAAACTACCACTATAACAGTCAATCACAATGGATATAGCAGAGGGCGATGTCACGACCTACCTATACATCAAGCCTCAGCTCGATAGCTTGATCAAGCAGCTCATGACCTCATATATCAGGGATCAGTTTACCATGAGGCTTACACCTTGTAAGGCTGATCTCTTTATCCGCATCATCCAGCACATGCAGATCACTACAGCCCAGTGGGCTTGCCTAGCTGACCTAATAGAGCAGCTGAGGCAGTATGTAGCCATGTATGAGAGTTTCGCCACCAGTGGCCAGCCTACAGAGTGGTCACTATTAGGCAATAACATATAATCTATCAAAAACAACTACCATGCGCCGAATGTCATTTTTCCTCACTCAGGAGCAAGTTTTATCTCAGACCAAAACCGTTACCCGTCGTGATGGTTGGCGATCGCTTATGCCTGGCGATTTGATACAGCCTATAGTCAAGGGCATGGGGCTTAAGAAGGGAGAAAAGCAACAGCTTATAGGGTGCCCAATCTTGATCAAGTCTATCAGCGTGCAGCGATTGCATCAGATTACTAAGGCTGACTGCATACTTGAAGGTTTTCCAGATATGGAACCAGAGGACTTTATAAAGTTGTACCTGCGAGCTAATGGCGGCACACGTAACAAGACAATCAATAGGATTGAGTTTGAATATACAGAACCATTATAACTACATTTATTAACCATTTCAACAACCATTAAACTAAGAGAACTATGACAACTGTATCCAAAATCGCACTAGGACTATCTATCATTATGGTAGGAGGCTTTTTTGCTCTTGTAATCGCAGCTTATGCCGCAGGCTATGGCCCTGGCGGTGAGAATGAGAATGTCAATAATCCCAAAATGGAAAAGTTCTGGAAAGAAAGGGAAGCGAAAAAACAAAAGACTGCTAAGGCTGTAAAAATTAAAACAGTAGATCCAGACCCATTCATGCGTAGTCATCAGGTTATGCAGCAGCCTGGTGAGTCCAATAAGGATTTTACTAAGCGGTGGGGCATGGCCTACGTCGAGCCATGGGCTGGTAGGCATAGTCTAGCAGAGGTTTATCTGAAAGAGCAACTACTAGATCCTGGTAGTTTTGAAGAGATAGCTACCTATATTGGCGGTGATGACAGCGGCAAAACGTATCGTGTCAAGATTGAGTATCGAGCCAAGAATACTTTTGGAGGATATGCGACAGGTAGTGCTACTGTTCGATTTGACCTTGATGAAAACTTTCTTGGTTTCGTAGAATAACCACACACTTACATTAGATAGACAAGCCCGACTAGTAGAAATATTAGTCGGGCTTTTTTGTTGATTTATTTGTGTTACATGTTGCATATAATGCAACAAAGTACTATATTAGTACTGTCATCGAAAGCGATGATTCTTATTATTTCTTAATCCTTTTTAAGTAATCGATATGATTATTGACAGACTAGTCGAGTTGGTGATGGCACTCGCAAAAAACAATCCATCAGGGTTCACATGTGACCTCAACCTAGACAAGCCGATGACTGGCTTTGTAGTTGCTTACGCAGCCACACAAGACAGCCACGGGGCAGCAGGGTTGAAAGCTTGTATCCTACATGCCATAGACAATGAGTTCTTTGTCGGTGGCTGGTTAAATCCAGATGGTAGGTTGCAGTTTGACAGTGTCATGATTCTTGATAGCCTTGATGAGGCTATTGATTTTGGCAGACAGCAACAGCAACATTCGATCTGGTACATCGACAAAGGGGTAGAAATACTGCTTTAAAGTACGGGGGCTTCGGCCCCCTACTTTTTCTTTTTTCTTAATCAAGTGATACACTATGAAAGTTAATGACCTTAAGCACCATTTATCTGATTCAACCTATAGTTTGATTCAGCGCCGTATCGTGCATCTAGAGCGGTTTATGCCGCTTAGATTTGAGTTTAGCAAGTTTGATTCTGTTAGCAAGACTATTGTAATGGCTGTGCAACAGCATAGTAAGTGGACCGATGAAGAGTTCACTCCATCGGATATGACAGCGTTTACTCGACCCTTCGTCGATGTCTTAGAGCAAGACGGCTGGACCGTACACATTAACTGCCGATCATACGAGGCAGATAGTGCCATGTCTGATATCTCTGCCACCTGGCTACGGCAAATGCTCGACGAACGTAATCTCAGTCAGTCCAAGCTAGCAAGGGATCTAGGCGTTGACAGATTTACTATCAGTCGCATGCTCAATAACAAGACGGCATTTACCAAATGGGCAAAAGCTGCTTTGTATTATTACTTCCACACTAGCCACAGGCCGTACAGAGATGAGATGACAGTAGATGAGGTGAGAAGATAGTACCAAATGGGTCGTCCTGCATCTTACAGGCATGGATGTAGAAAAATTATATATATGGCTACTACAGCAAGCACTGTTACAATTCTTTAAATTGCCTCAGGATAAACCAAAAAAAATCATGGAAGGATTAGTGTCAGTATTTGTTAAGGATTTTACAGGAGAAATGAGGGATGTGCCATATCCCCATAGACCGCTACCAAGAGTTGGCGAAACTATTCTAATGAATAGACTATTTCGTGGTGCAGTGACTGATGTGCATCATGATGTGTTTGATGGTAGGGCTACGATTACTATTTATGTGCACGGCCATGATGATAGTGGTAAATTGCACAAAGAGCCCTTTATTGATGGCTTGTAGTCCAATATCAATAAGAATAAGGGATTTTATTAAATTCCTGTTTTTTCAAACGTTAGATGCACTTTTTCAACTTCACTGTAATGGTTGTCAGTTGTACACGTATAGTATGCGTCAATACACTTACAATGAGTGCCTGCTAATCTAGCAGTGCTACCTACTGACGGTATGATTGCACCGCCAAATTGGCCTTTTATTGAAGTACCTTTAATTTCATAGGTTATGGTACCATCTCCTCCTATCATGAATTGTTGAATGCCTGACATTATATTGTAATTAACTAGTGAGGTTACAAACTTACAATATTCCATTGATCCTTCCTGTAACTGTATTAAAACAGACTCAACTGATCAGGGTCGTACTCCTCCTCTACAGGTACCGTGGTACGTAGTATCTGCCAGACACTAGCAGGGTGACTGATGAAGTACTCCTCCTGTATCTTGGCCACACAGTCATCTATACGTAGTCGCTTGACATTGTATAGGTGATTGTACCTAGCCTGGATAGCTCTGTACTTCTCTCGTGTAGACTTGCGCTTGGGTACTCGGCTCATAGGCTAGTCAGCTGGGTAGGTGATGACATCGATGTAGCTGACAGCGCCTAGTGTCCGCTCTAGTCGTACGGAGAAAGTGCCTACGGGTATGGATATCATAGCGCCTGTCGCTTCCTGCTCTATCCACTCACTATCATCACCAGCAGCACGGGTGTACCACTTACGTACGTAGGTGCTATCTAGACCTATCGAGCTATCTGCTAGACCTACCATGCCACCGCTAGTAGATACGGTGATCCTTGCGAGCTGTGTGTCAGGTATCAGTGGCTCTACCGCTATTTGCTTGACCAGCTCGACCTCTAAACATAGCATCGCCAGTATCGTAGTGGTGTCTACGCCTGGCGTATCGGTGGCGGTGATGTCGTCAGCATTGGCCGTAAAGGTCTGTGTCGTGATCAGTAGATTGCTCTGATCATGTGGCATGGTGGCTTTGGTTCTGCTGATCGACTGTATCAGCGGTACGCCACTAGTAGCACTATCGTACTGGCTCCCTTGCAATGCTCGGAATATGGCATCGTGTATGGCCATGTGATTGATCGTGGTAGTATTGAGCATACCCTCCTCACCCTCGTATAGGTTATGAGATACCAGTCTGACCGTAAAGCTTATATCTGCCCGCTGTCGCCTGCTAGAGAGATCACTGTACGATATAGGCATAAACTGGACGAAAGCCGCTGGTGTCGTCCGCAATGACGTCTCACCAGCCTGCTGGTCCTGTCTAGCATACCAGTCTACGTAGTTGATGTCTGTGTGGCTATTGATGATAGCATCTCGGAGGGCAACGTATATGTTTTGGATCATGATGTGGTTGTTGGTTGTGTGTGATGTGTTGCTAGATGCTGACGTGGTAGAGGTGGTCTACTCCGCCATATGGGTAGAGATTAGATAGGTGCCTCATGCGATCAGGCTGACGGTAGGCTATTACCAGTGCCTGTATACGCTGGTAGACGTCCTTATACTTTAAGGGTGGTCCTGGTTGATCGCTACCATTGTGAGTAGTAACGATATGTTGGGCTATTTCTTCGTGGCTCATAGTATGGCTTTGTCTATGTGGTCCTCGATGATCTTAACTGTGCGACGATCTAGCTCTTGACTCTCACCCATAAACTGCCGCTGTGGTGGTCGTCCACCATCGCCACCATCGTTGTGGTACTCGGCATAGTCGACCTCTGTAAAGATGGTAGCCTCCATACCGTCTATTTCCGACTCGATAGATCCTCGTAGATTTCCAGTGTCTATAAGCGGTCGTTCCTTGACATTGCCTTGCTTGTCTAGCACAGGCTGCCACAGCTCCAGTCTTGAGTCTGTAAATCCTTTATTGTCCCATGACTCATCGAAAAAGTCTCGTGCCTCCTCGGTAATATCATCCATGATATCGATCATGGCCGCCTGTAGCGCATCATAGTCTCGCTGTAGATCATTCATCGCAGATGCAATCTTTCTGCTCACAATCGACACACCGCTTTTGCTCTTGCGACTCTTCGTAGGCTAGGTCTTCGCCCCGCTCAGTAGTTACGTATCCTTTCATATTACTAAGATACGCAGACGTAAGACGCTGTAGATCAATAGTTTTTCACAATATCGCTATATGCGCTATCGTCTTTAATCATTTTTCGCATCGTGGTGATAATCTTGGCCTTGGTGGCCTTGTCTATAGTGGTAAAGTATGGATGGTCGTCTGTGAAGATCTGTAAAGTCTTGCCAGGATTATTCCTAAAAAGTGGTGGGTGACTCTTGTCGTCTGGCAAGTTAGTCGGTTCTGTAATGTATCCATCCGTGTTCTTGACGGAGAGTACCAGGCAGCGGCAGTTCCATCCGTTGGGTGGATAGTAGGTGTCCCAAAAAGGGTCGTCAACATGCTTTGCAACTAAGTGTAGACCTCTATGAGCAGGACGTACTAGTGAATCGTTTTGAGTTTTGTACAGTAGATAAGGTCTAACTCGTTTGACTTCTTGTATTCTCTTCCACTTTTTAGCGGACAAGCTGCTCATTACCGTTGTGTTGTATTCCGCCTTAAGCCAATTCTTATTGTACTCTACCCCTAGAGCTTCTACCGCTTGCTTGTACTTGGTAAAACTTTTAATATTCCCCTTTTCATCAAGCAGGGCTTTGATCATAGCTCGCTGCTGGTGATAGTTTTTGGTAGCAACAAAGGTTACTAGATTTCTCCTGAGGGCTTGACGACGTTCATCACTTGTTGATCGAAAGGCACCATTCAGGCCATCTGTCAAGATAACCATCTCAGCATCAATCAGCTCCTTGTTGAGGTCGATGGCCTTCCGTTTTCTGTCCCAAAATTCTTGGGCTGTCTTCAGCAATATGTCACGTAGATTCTTAATAAGCCTAAAGGTAAGTTGTTCCTGGGCAGTATGACACTTACACGACGTGTAGTGCTCTCTTACGATATCCGTGTACGCTAGATTAGTATTCTTCATTCGTCACTCGCTATTCGTCAGTCTTGACGCTGTCCTGGTCTTGCTTTTCTTCGGTAACCGTGTTATCAGTGTCGATGGTGACCTCCTCTTCGTTAGTCTCTAGATCGAGAAATACGAATTGAGCATCGGCTACAGGGTAGCTGTCTGTATGCTCAACTAGCCACGGTAGTAGTACCTCATTGATATGATACTGTATACGGCGCATACGAGCTAGGGTGTACTTATTGAGCTGTCGCTCCTGAGCATCAGCATTAGCGGCATAGGCGACCGACTCGGCATTGCTTATCTGGCCATTGACGGTAAACGCTACATTCTTATCACAGTAGGTGATGAAGTCTTTAAAGGATAGGTGTCCACCACCACTATTACCTATCGCCTCCTTGATAGTAAACTCATCATCGGCACCGACGATGGCCCAGCCACTGGATCCTAGATTCTCTAGGTATTTTTGCTTAGCATCGAGCCTGCCAGCGTCCACGTCGCTAGTCTGCAATACGATGAATGGGACACCAAATTTCTCATTACGTCTGCCCCAGTCTACTATGCAGTAGTTCTTGCGGACAATGAGCTTTGAGATTACCTTGAGCAGTCCTAGATCCTCCCAGCTGCCTACCTCGATCACTTGCTTGCGCAGTGGTCCTTTGTCGTAGCTGATGCCCTTGTCATCACTAGGTTGTGCTATGATTTGTCTAGTCCACGGATTGACATGTTCTCGTGGGACTAGCACGACGTCATAGATCTTACCGTCTTTCTGCCTCATCTCGATGAGTGAGTGGCCGTAAAACTCTGCATCGATCACATGCGCTAGATACTTAAGCATCCACGGTTTGTCTAGTAACTTGGTGAGATCTTCGTCAGCCTCATCATTGACTCGTA
The DNA here is from genome assembly GCA_964389475.1 of uncultured Saprospiraceae bacterium. Classification (GTDB taxonomy): domain Bacteria; phylum Bacteroidota; class Bacteroidia; order Chitinophagales; family Saprospiraceae; genus CAYMFD01. The sequence continues at coordinate 9,628 of CAYMFD010000066.1, read as the reverse complement.
CCTCGAAGTCACCCATGCAAATATTCATATGTGCTGTACGGATCTGAGCGGTCAGCTGGTCGTCCTCCATCGCATAGTCATACATGAGGTATAGCTCTTCACGGTTGGGTCGTATGCCATCCTCAGCACTGACGACGGCACTACGCCACTTGTCCATCGTGCCCTCGACTCGATAGCGATATCGGCGGATCTTGCGAGCTATAGGCTTATTCCCTATTCTGCTAGTGATGTCTGTAGATGTTGGAGCGGATAACTCTTGTGTCTGGTTAGCCCAGTATGATGCTGTTTTCATGCTATTGCAATGATGTTATAATAGTGATGTAATGCTAGTGACTACGCTTGGTCTCGCTGCCCATGCGTAGTGTGCTGATAAGGTTGCCGTCGTCATCGGTGACAGGTGGTAGGTCTGGTGTGGCCTTACCATTCTGAAAACGTAGACACATGGCCATGACGTCATCATAGTTCTTGACGACACGTGGTGGTACTTTGGCATCAGGTACTCGCTCCCACATGTAGTAGAGAGCGATGACGATGAGCCACCGCTTGACGTGCTGGTAGTCTGCTAGACTGGCGAATATGGTATCGACATCATACCGTACATGGAGGCAGTCACGAAGTGTGCCCTCTGCCTGGATGGCGGCTTGTTGCCATACGGTGTCGTCGTTACCTATGATCTGTGTCAGGGCTGACGATCGCAGCGCTGTATTAAAGTCTGTCTTGACTAGTTTGCTTGTACTCATGTTAGTCATATTTTGATGATCGAGTATAGTTGCCTGATCGTGGTGTGAATGCTGCTGCTCTCGTAGCCCGCTGTGTATAGAAGAGACCGCCCTCTAGGGCATCGGGTCCGTCGTCGTGTCCATATGGAAAGCCTAGGAGCTGCGATACGAACTCCTGACAGTCTGGTGTGTCTCGCAGCCTCTCATTGATCTTGATAAGGCCACGTTCCCAGAGCGGTTCCATATTCTCGATCCGCACTTCCTTATTAGGCTTGGCTCTCTTGTCGCCTCGTATAGGCAGCTGGTGGTTACGAGCTTCGCCCTCAGCGGTAAACTCATCGAGGATAAGATCTTGCATAAAGTTGGCCTCCATGTAGTACATGCTGTAGTTCTCATACACCTCATACACATCGTAGAAGTGGCCAATCATAGCACCCGTACTAGCCTTACGTAGCCAGATATCTAGGATGTCGGTACGGCCTGCTCTAGATCCTACTGTGATGATCGCCTTGTAGTCGCCGTTATCCTTCCATGACGGATCGCAGTACGTCACTATTCTGGTGTATTGGTCACGCTTTCTCACCTTGCCATAGGTGATCATCTCTCGCTTAAATACGTTGCCCTCCTCGTGATGTTCGTGGAAGTACTCCCGTCGAGCCGCACGGTATCCCATAACCTCCATCTTGTCCTTAAGCATCTTGCGAGTGTATCGCTTCCATGCTGGCTTACTATCAGGATCGTCAGGATCTCCTTTTGCATGTCTGGTACCTTTCTCGAATGCATATACCTTGAGGTGGTAGATACCTGGTCGCTTAGGGTCTTTGGGTTCGACGTCGCCTACTAGGTTAGCCAGTATGGAGTTCTTATTGATACGGTTACCCGCTACTATGAGTCGTGACCCTTTGATCGATAGAGCACCGTACAGGTCCTCCATGATCCAGTCTACCGCCTCCTTGACTCGCTTAGGGTTACGAGAGATTACTTTATCATCGATGTCATCTATCACCGCATAGTTGGGTCTATTAGCCGCCTGTCTGATACCTCTAGGTGACTGACCTCGACCTAGTGCCCAGAATCCCACACCGTCAGTAGTGGTAAACTGGCCATCTTGCCAGTTGCCCATCTTGGCTAGGTCACCGTAGTCTTTGATCCATCGATCATTACTGACGAACTCCGCTTGTAAGTCACCTAGTAGCGTCTTGGCCTTATCCGCATTAGCAGATACGACGACCATACCGCTGATCTCACCACGAGCATACAGGTATAACGCCATGAATACATTGGCAAATACAGACTTGGCATGTTCTCGTGGCCACTCCAGTATGGCAAATACATTATCACGAGCGGTGATGTCCTTGGCCGCTCGCTTATGAAACCATCCAAAGTCACTGTCTAGGTAGTGTGGGAAATAGTACTTCGAGAACTTGACCCAGTCCTTACGTAGATCTTTCTTTCGCTTGGCTGCCTTGTCTGCATCTTCGTGCTCGACTTTAGTTGCCTCTTTGATATGGCCACATAGTTGCAACCAGGACTGATAGGCTTTCTGGTCTTCTTTTCTCTGCTGTAAGCTCATATATTTGTGATGATGGAGTGGATACTTTTTGTAATCGGTTGGGTCGTCTGTGTAGTGCTCTATATGCGAGGCCGTGATAGGATCAGACGACTATAGTACCTTTTGCTTTTCCTTGATGAAGCGATCCTGAAACTCTACGATGATCTTAGCTGCCTCCTGATCCTCAGCATTGACGTATGTAGCGAACTCTTTCATGACGTGTACGTAGTCAGCGAACTTCTTCTTGTCATTCTTGATGGTGCTCATCAGCAGTTGTAGTGCAGAGATGTCACCTCGCTCTAGTAGCGGTAGTACTTCGCCTTCCTCTAAAGCTCGCTCGTATTTGTCCTTGCGTTGCTTGAGAGCACGTAGCTGATAGTTGACTAGTTCCGTGACAGTGATGACGCTGCTCTCTTGCATGATATCTTGCTTGAGCTTGATGTCTGCCCAGCGTCCCTTCTTCTGCCACTTGCTCACAGTATTCTCAGATACACGGAACACCCTAGCTATATCTACCTGCTTGTAGCCCTCCATGTATAGTACTCTAGCGGCCTCAGTCTTGGTGCTCATAATCCTGCTATTTTTTCTCAAAGGTCGCATCTATAAGGGCTTGCGCCATATCTGATATTGTGGTTATTTGTGTGGCATAACATATTGTTGCTGAGAGAGAACAACCGTTTTATTCGACTTGGCGAACAGGTTAATGCGGCTGCATATTTGCCGAGGAATTACACGAACAATGAGACGACTCGTACTATGTAGTGGCAAGATCAATCGGTATGGATACCGCAACATCCCTAGTGGTATACAGATAGACAACTATCTCAAGAACCCTATCCTCTTACACGAGCATCGAGCATACAAGATGCCGATCGGTAAGCTCACTGATATACGTGTAGATACCGATGGTGAATACAAAGGCATGCTTACGGCGATACCTGAGTTCGATACCGATGATGAGACAGGTAAGGAGGTAGCTCGCAAGTACGAGAAAGGATATCTCAATGCATGCTCGATAGGCTTTAGCCCGATAGAGGTAAGTGATGCTCCTGAGTATATACTACCTGGTCAGCGTAGATCAACGGTGCTTAGTGCAGATCTCCGAGAGGTAAGCATAGTAAACATACCTGCTGACGCAGAGGCTGTAGCGCAGCTATCCGCTGATGGTGATATCGATGACCTCATACCCTTTATCAATAATCACGACAACAAACCGTCTGAGCCAGCTGGCGACGACACAAATCAAGATCCAGTCATGGAAAAACTGAATATCACGCCAGCACTCCTGGCAAAACTATCACTACCTACTAATGCTACGGCTGATGAGGTAGAGGCGGCGATCAATACCCTCGCTGCTAGTGTGCAGACATTGAGTGCTGCTCGTGTAGACTCATTGATCACGCTAGGTAAGACGCATGGCCATGTCACTGCTGACAACGAGGCCAGCTATCGCAAGCTAGCTGCTGCTGACTACGACAGTGTAGTCGCATTGCTCAGTGTAGCGCCTAGCGCATCAAGTGATACTGCTGACAGTGGCAAGCCTGCACCCGCATCATCTTATAATCTATCGATAGCAGAGCAGCTAAAAGGCTTACTGTCTGCTGGCAGTGGAGCTGCTGAGGGTGAAACCTTCTTGCAGCTTAGTCAAGAAAATCCTGAGCGACTGGAAGATATCAGAACCAGTGAGCCTGACTATTACGCTAAGCTCAGTGCAGCGTATGACAAACCTGTAACCAAGTAGGGCTTGAGCCTGACTTTAATCATAACAATCTAAAGACAAATAGACAATGGCAATTCAGACTCAAGTATGGATCAGAGAGCTTACTAAGCGCCTTTATCCTAACGACCTATTTTTCGACCTAGCCAAGAATGACTCTGCTTTCGTAGAAAACAGAACTGTAAGCCTACCTCAACGTGGAGGAGCACCTGGCGTGCAGAAAAACAGAAGCGTTTACCCAGCGACTGCCACTAGGCGATCTGACGCAGTGCTAGAATACACCATCGATGAGTTTACTACAGATCCTACGCATGTGCCTGATATCGAGCAGATAGAGGTAAGCTATGACAAGCGATCATCCATCTTAGAGGATCATGCCAACGAGCTAAACCTGAAGATGGCTAACAGTATGCTTGAAGGACTAGCGCCATCAAGCGCATCACAGATCATCAGATCTACCGGTGTTAACATCGACGCTAATCTAGCAGGTGCTACTGGTACCCGTAAGCTCATCACGATAGATGATTTTGTCAAAGTAAGACAGATCATGGATGATATGGATATACCTGAGAAAGGTCGATGTGTAGTGATCCCTAGTAATCACCTTAATGAGTTAGTCAACCGAGAAAAGTCAGTGCTTATGAGCAAGGACTTCCGTAATGATGCTGATATTAAAGAAGGTGTGCTTTACTCTCTCTTCGGTATCAAGATCATCAAGCGAGGTAAGAATAATGTCATGCGCTATAACAATGCAGGTACACCTGCGGCCAAGGCATTCGGAGTTGCAGGTGCAGCGACTGATAATGCTGCTGCTATCTTCTGGCACAAGGACTTTGTACGTAAGGCAAATGGAGCCGTCAAGGTCTACCAGAAGACACAAGATCCACTGTACTATGGTGATGTGTTTAGTGCTATGGTACGCTTCGGAGTTAGTCCAGCTTACACAGATGGTACAGGTATAGTCGCAGTAGTAGAAGCTGCTGGAGCTTAATCACGATAACCAATCATAGAATGCTAGGGGGCTGGCAACGGCCCCCACCATTCTTAGGACAAACTAATATTGCGGATTAGAGCAGTGGTAGCTCGCTAGGCTCATAACCTAGAGGTCACAGGTTCGAGTCCTGTATCCGCTACTAATAACTCAGCTGATGACAGAGGTAATAGGCAATGGTACAATGGAGCTGGTAGCTCGCTGGGGTGTGATACCGATGCTCATAGTATCTACTGTCATACTGTGGAGGGAGTTTCAGAAGATGCGAAAGGCCAACGAGGAGTTACATGAGACTCATAAGACGGACCTGAAAAATCATACGGAGGAGATGAAGTCGATCAATCAAAATGTCATGAACACGTTGAACGAAATCACCAGACGATGAGTGTAGTGATCAGCAAACTAGCCAAAATATTTAAGCTGACAGATCATGAGACTGTTAAATACAGCGACCTAGCTCAAGCACCTGTGCTACAGTGGATCGACCTCATGACTAGTGAGCCAGCCACGAGTAAGTCGGTCGTCAAGTTCATGCGATACCCGACTAAGAAAGCTGGTCAACTGATCTTCATCACAGAGATCAAGGCAGGGTCAGGATATCACTACCATATGCATGACTGCAAGGAGACGATTACGGTGATGACTGGATCGTGCAAGATCAATGACAAAAGAGTCTTAGAGGCTCGACAGACTGAGACTTTTTACAAGGGTACAGCACATAGCGTAATGGCACATACAGCCTGCACAATCTTCGTAGAGTTTACCAAAATATAATCCATCATGGAAGCTAAGATCAAAGAGTTTTTCAAAAGATATCCTAAGGCACCTGGTCTACTACAGGTCGGTGATAAGCTATACCTCACCTGTCATGCTGATGCTGCGAAGCAAGACGCAAGATTACAAGGCGTGGAGGTCATCGATGTGCCTAATCCTAAAGCAAAAAAGAAGTAAGCTATGGCTCTTAATAATGTAAGATTTAACACCACCGCTGGTGGTCTCGGTCGTCTACCAGATGGTAGTGACCACATAAGCGCCATCATCATGGATGTCACGCCGTCAGGCTGGGCAGCTGGTACTGTGGCTGTCAAGTATCTCAGCGTCGCTGAGGCTGAGGCTGACGGTATAGTGAGTACCGATAGTGCTACATCTCTACTACACTACTTTATCAGCGAATACTTTCGTATGGCTGGTCCTAGTGAGCTGTATGTGGTAGATCGAGGTGTGGCAGGGTATAATGCACAAGCATTCTACACAGCTACTAATGGTGAAGTCAGGCAGGCATTTGAGTATGACGAAAGCAACTATGCGGCAATTGCTACTAAGGTAGGTGCTATGCAAGCGTTTGCTACTAGCCTTGAAGCGCTACATGCTCCCTTGTCAGTTATTACCAATGTCAAAGACGAAACCACTAATATATCTAGTACAGTCACTGATCTAATACAGGTCAATGCGCCTAAGGTTTCTGTTGTGGCATTTGGCTCAGGATCTGGTACGGCTGCTGCACTAGCTACAGCGCTAGGTGTCAAGTATGTACCAGCAGGTGGTACCGTACTGGGTATACTAGCCAATGCGAGTGTACACGAGAATATCGGTCACGTTGCACGATTCCCTCTCGCTGATGATACAGAGTTTACCTCTGTAGTATTGAGCGATGGGCAGGATGTACGATCTATAGCAGAGACTACACTGGTAGCGCTTGACGATAGAGGTTACATATTTGGTGTCACGCATAATGGTATCGCAGGTACCTACTGCCACGATTCTGTGACAGCTGTAGCTGCTACGAGTGACTTCGCCTACATAGAGAATAATCGTACTATCGATAAGGCTAAGCGTCAGATCAGATCGGCACTATTACCAGACCTCAATGCACCGCTTACGGTCAATGCTGATGGTACGCTAGCACTAGATACGGTCAGGTACTTTGAGACACTTACGGAGCGGCCTCTTACTCTGATGCAGAATGCTGGTGAGGTAAGCAACTTCTCCGTTGTCATCGATCCTGAGCAGAATGTACTGAGCACTAGTAAGCTGGTCATACAGGTCAAGATCCAGCCACGTGGTATCGCTCGACAGATAGAGGTCAATATCGGATACGCTGTCAGTCTTTAATCCATCCTTAAGTAACCAAATCAACGTAGGAATATGAAACCTATACGATCTATTGGGCTGATGATAGCCCTCATATGTACACTGGCATTCGTCAGTCATGGACAGGTGCGGCCTGACCAGTTCCCTGACATAGGTATAATAGGCCCAGATAACTTCGAGGTTTACTCGCAGAAAGGAGGCGTCAATACCAAGGCTAGCCCCGAGATGATCAGAGCCTACACCGCTCCAGATTTAGTGCTCAGCCAGTCTAGTAATCCAGGTACCACTGGCAATGCCTCAGCACTCTATGGCGATATCGTCGAGGGGCCGACAGGCAATGTATACTACATAGACTACTTTGGTCGAGCCCTACAGCTCAATGTCGAGGCTACTATAGCAGGTGAATACAAGAATGACGTAGCCGCCGTCAATGGTGGTGTAAGCTCAGGTAATGGCTATCGGCTAGGCGCTAATAATACTTATGGTATGCCAGCAGGCAGTTACAGGATACTGTCTAGTATCACAAACTTTGCTACAGGCATAGTAGGCGGCTCAGGAGTGTGTCATGTAAGTACAGATCCGAGCACGATATCAGACCTCAATAGTCCAGATGAGCGGTATGATTGCCATATGGCGATCGATCATACAGACGGTACTATCTACAAGTATGATGGTAGTGCCTGGACAGAGCTAGCAGGCAGCGATAGCGGTGTGGCCACTGTAGGTAATACCGCAACGATCACACATACACTACCTAGTAACGGTAATCTTACTAGCGTTATCAACAATGCTAGTGTAACGCCTACCCACCTCGATCGCTCGTATCTCGAGACTGAGGTCGACGGTGATAACCGTAATGAGATACAGTCAGTTGATAGCTTATTCGTAGAGAACGGAGTGCTTAATATCTCCCTCAGTGAGGATAGCACAGCGGCCATGCAACTACCTATCAATGCCCTTGCAACGGCAGTGCAACGCTACTGGAGCTACTCAGGTAGCACCTCAGCGTACATCACTGCCAGTGACACGGGTATCATTGTATCTGAAAATGCTATCACAGGCGTACTGACAGTTAATATACCTACAGGTGTCGAGCTGGCAGCGCTTAATGTGACTCTACCCGCAGCATCTACGGATGCTAGCGATGACTACTACATATATCTAGATTACTCAGGAGGCCGATCGTACAATGGAGCGATCGGCAACCTACGAGTACCTACAGCACTGATCAGTAGTGCCGATGCAGGCTCGATGTCTCGTAACTCACCTATCCTGATGTCTGAGGACGGCGGTAGTAATGTCAACTACGGCGTCAGTAACTACGGTCAGGGTGACGGCAGTGACCTAGAGCTGGCATTTAAAGACTTGCAGGTAGCACCCAATATGTTAATCCAATTACAATTTCCCGCATAGGTAATGAGACCAAGCGCAATCATATCAATATTACTACTTGCTGTCCTCTCTATGACAGCGCAGACAGGTCTGCCCATCTTCCAAGGGCTCATGACCAACCCACCGCTGACGCTATCAGATAGCACACAGGCGGTACAGGTGTCGTTGACTGACTTCTCCGATCAGTACAGCGGTCTAGATCTGCAAGACCGTGACGATGTAGTTATCTGGCGCAACTGCATACGCTATGCAGTAGACACAGTGATCACAGCCTACGCTACTAGTGTAGAGGTCATCATAAGATACGACTCTATACCCATCAAGGGCGGCTTTTGTGCCGTCATATCCGAAACCGAAATAACAAACCTAGGTAGTGAAGTATCAGGCATCACGGCAAGTGATAACCAGTGTATACAGAACTACTATGTACAGGCTCTAGGGGCTGGCTGCTGTGGTACTATCGATAGTATTCCGCTACAGCAGATTAACTCTAATAAAGTGCTTGCTAGATTTTACCAAGATGGTGATTACAATCCCATCTTATTTGATGGCAATAGTGCAACCATTCAAGTCTTAGACGACTCAACGATACAGATCACTCCTAATATCGCTATGCAGTCCCTAGATGGTACTGTTATTATAGGATCTTTCCAAGGAACATACTTTACTCTAGGTGTCAATCCTGACTCCATAAGGAGTCTATCTAGCCATGACGTCGGTTGGTATTTTACCAATGACAGCATCTGCCTTGGACATGCGATAGATACGGTCTGTTATGTAGTGAGCGGTGCTACTTTGGTACCAGGCATTCCAGATGGTAAGGATGCAGCTCCTGATAGTTTAAAGATCATAGCGGGGCAAGGACCACAGGGACCACAAGGTCCACAAGGAATAGCTGGACCTACAGGTCCACAAGGATTACCAGGTGTGCCTGGAGAGGATGGTGCTGATGGTGCTCAAGGCCCACAAGGAGACACTGGTCCACAGGGACCGATAGGATTGACAGGTGCAGACGGTGCAGATGGTCCAGTAGGTCCACAAGGAGATACTGGTCCTCAGGGGCCAGCTGGTCCAGCTAACTGGGACTCGATACCTAATGTGCCAGCCTTACTGTATGCAGATACAATACCTGATAATGAGGGTAAGCTATACGTCACAACGGTAGC
>CAYMFD010000065.1:2052-21169 GCA_964389475.1 uncultured Saprospiraceae bacterium | reverse complement strand
GAGAACTTTGAAGCTTTCGACCTTCAACTTTTAACTTTCCACTTTGTGTATCCCTACCACCTCTACTTGAGCTTACGCTTACGATAGTCCTCTACGGCCGACTTGCGAGTGTACCATACTCTACCCTCCTTATAAGCATCTATACGACCTTGGCGAGCGAGTAGGCTGAGGTACTCCTGACTGTAGGGTACTCCCGCCTCCATCGCTACATCAGCAGTAGGTAGGTAATCATCGTAATCGCCACCTATGCTACTCACGTAGATATTAATCGATCGCTCGACAGCCTGATACATCATTAACTGCAGCTTACTGTAGTCGCCCTTGTTAGCGCTGTTGAGTGCTGCGAAGTACTTCTTTCGGTCCTTGGTAAGTATGAACGATGGCGGATAGCCCGCCTGCATCAATATGAGATTCATAGCTAGCCGCACAGTACGACCATTACCATCGAAGAAAGGATGTATCCACACAAAGCGGTGGTGGAAAATCGTCGCTAACGTGATAACATCATAACTAGTAGGAGGATCTACCACAAAGGCGATCAGCTCAGCTAGCAGATCAGCAACCTTACGAGCATTAGGCGGTGTGAAGTTAGCACCGACGATACGTACCATACCCGTCCTAAAGCGACCAGCGTAGTCATCCATGATATTAACCATGACTAGCTCATGCAGTCGCAATATGTCGATCTCTCGCATGACGTTACCTTGCTCTACGAGGCCCTCTAGATAAGTAATCGCCTTGTCGTGATTGATCACCTCAAAATGCTCTCGCAGACTCTTACCGCCCACGGTGATACCATCCTGCAGTACCAGCTTAGTCTCTGCGACGGTCAGCGTATTACCTTCTAAGCTATTAGAATTGTAGGTCCACTCTAGTGCAAAGTCATCACGCAGCCGCTCTAGTATTACAGCTGATAGCGGACGCCGACTATCGAGGTAATGCTTCTTGTCAGCGATCCTATCTTTTATCTCCTGTAGGGAATACTTTGCTTTTATGTCGGGTGGAAATACCATTACTTATTTTATCGGATACAAATATATGGACCCTATCCGATAAAATCAATAGCACTTCAATAATCCTTTAATTGGACAAATCCGCAGTCTCACTGCACATCTGTCCACTCTCGTACCGCCCGTGCCACATTCTGGCCATCCATGCAGGTGCTAAGTATACCACCCGCATAGCCTGCTCCCTCACCACATGGGAATAGGCCCTGTACATCGGCGTGCTGATAGGTGCCTCGGTCGCGGGGTATGCGGATGGGAGTCGACGTATGAAAAAAAAGACTATCTACAATCTGACGAATCGTCCAACCGCAAGTATATCGACTCCATGGATAAGATATGTGCCTGGCGACAACCCTGAAATATCTATACCATCATCGTAGACACCTCGGTACACCAGTCTGCCTTGATAATCGTGAATTATAACCTCGTGTCCGTGCAGGTCACTATTACCTGACAGATAAATACGATCTGCTGCCGGCGAGGGATAGACTGTAATCTCCTCTACCACCCGCTCAGGCAACTCCTCCGTGGAGGTAATACAAGGAGCCCCCTCTAAAGGACCCATCCTAAATGGCACCCAGCGTGGTATACCGCCTACTAAGGGTCGCTCTTGTATAGGACCACCTTCTCCTTGTGTTGCATAGTACTTATATCTAAAGTCACATGCTGCGCCTCCCTGATCAGGGTCACGGATCAGATGCATGTATGGAATCGCACCAAAACCTGACACTAACATTTCACCATTGGGTAAAGTGTGTAGATCACTAAATATAATTGCTGCAGGCCAATCAGGATCATCCTCTACCCATGTCGCAATAGTGTCACGATACTCCCAAAAATCACCTCGCTCCATATCGAGCTGCATGATGATTTTGTTATAAGCAATGTAGACATAGCGACCACTTGGCGACCACTCTAAGTCAGCCGTTACACCGTGCTCCAGGTAATTATCAAACCACTGATACCATCGCAAGGTCGGCATGCCTGTACAGCGATCAATATCGTAAAACTCGAGCAGACTCTGAAAAAAACCATCGGTCGGATGCCCTCCATTACGATAAAGGAACCGGGCCATCGACGTCCCGTCTGGACTGGAAAACATGTCGCTACTTGGCGTTGCAATCTGATTAGATAGGCTAAAGGGATAGGTATCCTCCAGCAGCTTGTGGCCGTCTATACCGTCTATCATTACTACACGTACGCTGTCATCCTCAATATGAGGTAGGTATAACCACCAGTCAACACCATTAGCGTGCTTGATCCACGTATTGGATGATGTAACGAACTTACCCTCTATCATCCGCTCCAGCTTGGTATCCTGCTCTACGTAATAGCCGTCATCCCGCTTCCTGATGTAGCTGCTATAGGCATCTTCGCAATATTGGATGTGATCCCAACCTGCTGTATCTGTGAGCGATATATTAAAACCAGTAGATAATCGATCCCTATGACTGTAGTGTAGATGTAGATAATCTCCACTCCGCAAGGGTACTATATTAACACTAAACCACTCTAAAGGCACATAAGGTATCCAATCGGTCTTAGTGTACCACTCCTCCGCCAGACCTATATTGATAAACATCGAGTCTCCACCCTCCATCAAGTCACCAAAGTCATTCCATAACTGTACACCTGTACTAAAGAAAAGAGTATTACCGGAAGTGTCAGAGAACATGTAGTTCTCGAAGAATCGGTAATCATTATCAAATGTATCTAAAAGCAAACTATCATTATTTACATCAAAAGTCACCGATACTCCATGACTACCAACTGCCCTTTTAACTAACCAATTGTGATCAATGCCTTGTGCATATGTCTTAAAGCCAACTACTAAAATACACAGTATCGTGATCGATACTATGCCTAGATATCTAAGTATCCTCATTAGTCAATTTTAATAAAACGAGCAGACCTACCACTGACATTATCTAGCATGGTATAAATACCCGAAGGCAGAATACGGATATCAATGCGACCACCATCAGCATACAAGCTGTATGATCTACCCTGCATATCATAAACCAACTGCCTACCATCAGAAATACCGACTGCTATAATTTCGGACGATGCAGGATTAGGAGAAATTGATATCTCCACACTCACATCAGCAGAACTATTAGATGATCTACTTGTGACCTCACAACCATCATTATCAGTAAATGACAAGCCCTGCATGCGAGCTATTGTCTGCGCTATGTAGACCGCCATGCCATTATCGCTAAGACATGATTCTGCGGTATTTATAACTTTTACGGCTACTTCATCTGTAATACTGTCTTGCGCAACAACATCTAACAGGTAGTGTAACATCTCCATCTCGTAAAGAGCACAAGTCTCATCTTCTCCCACAGAGACTACATCAAGAGACTCTCTCACACTATCGATCACTTCGGCTCGTAGTAGCATCGCTTCGGCAACAAGGTCATCTCTTTCCTGATTGGCTAGCGTCACTTCTATAGCGTTAGCAAATGTAGTATCAGATGCCATCGCAATCGTATCAAAGGACACACTAGCTATAATATTAGTCGCCACGAGCAAGTCAGAAATAGTTGGTAGTTGACCTACTACCGTACCTGATATAACATGATATATACTATCAACAAATGGATCATTTAACACCTCTGGATGGTCATTAATCACAAGAAGAGCGGCCTTTTGATTAAGGTAGCAATAGCAGTCGATAGTTGTTGAATCAAGGCATGCAAAAAGATACTTGACATAACCTGTAAGGCCACTACCGCCTGACCCGTTATTAAATGAATTTACACCACAGAGGAAACTCTTAGTACCAAGTGGAACAAACCAATCTACATGATTACTGCTTGCTTGCTCGGCAGGAATACCTGCATTAAGTACATGCTGATTACCATCTATTCTTTGCGGACCACCAAAACCCAGCATCTGCGCATCTAGATTAGTACTGCTGTAAAAGACATTGCCTCTCTCTATCTGAGGGGTACCATTAGCGTCTGCAGCGTACTGAAGGCCTACCTCATTGAAGAAAAAAGTGTTTCCTCTCAAATCAAGACCTCCTGCATTGCCGCCTAACTCAAAGCCAACAGGATTACCGATGTATGTATTACAACTGTGTATGTGAAAATTAGAATTATTAACACGAGCTCCAATCAGCTTACTGCTAGTAAAGGTATTGTCAAGCGTAAAGCAGCTCTCATTACTGTTGCCTAGAAATCCAAAATCACAACCAGATATGCTGCTGCCACGCAAGGTCATATTGGGTGCATTACCGTCTGCCTGAACACCGCGAGATAAAAGACAATTTTCGATATCAATTAACTCTAGTATAGGAGACACGGCATTCCCAGCTACTGAAACACCAACACCATTCGAATTCATATTTCTAAGCTTTACGTCTTTTATACTGCACTCTCTACCGCTACAGTTCCTAATCCTCACACCACTCCTGCAACCATCGATTGATACCTCCTCAACTTTTACTTTATTATTAGATCTGCTAATATCTATAGCAAGATCGCTTGCAGAATTAAAAAAGCAGTCTTGAATAGTAACATCCCATGCGTTAGTTACCAGTACGTGGTAGTTACTGGCAGAAGTAGTAAAAAAAGTTGATCCTATCTCTGAGAAAATTCGAGATGAGTCTTCTTCACGATAGCTGACTCTCAAGTCAGAACCAATATTGTTAGTCCAAATATTATTCCTACCTGTATAGTTACCTTTAAAGACTACGAGAGACCTTGGATTATCTTTGATCGTGCAATTACTTATGCGCAATTCACCTCCAGAATAAAAATCAATCAAACAATTGGATACTGTGGAAAATGAAATATTTAAACTAGAAGGATTACCATTGTCCCGAATCTGCAACATAAAATTATCTTCTACAATTGATTGAGTTATATCTACTGTACTACCCTCATCAACAACAATATCATTAAAAAAAGCAACGCTACTTCGTTGCAGCTTTACTGCACTATTTCGTATATTTAATGAGCTACCAAAATTGGGACCTGTATGTCTAATAGTACTCCCAAAAAAATCAACGTTAGCATTATCAATCACGAGTTCACTTTGACCCTTTACCTCTATTATGCAGCTGAAGACATGAAAACCGCTTATGTCAAAAACTCCGTCTACTTGAAAAGGCTGGATAATACCACCGAAGACCGACGGTAACAAAAGGCCCCGACTTTGTGCTTCAACAATATCGCCAATACCAACTTTTGAGCCGACGACTACTTGACCTGCAGAATGGCTTGTACCGACGAAAAATAACAAAGAGAACGCAATTAATAATCTCTGACAAAACCCTAGCCTACAGACTAATCCATTCGAAGGACTATAAATTGGTAAATTGGTAAATTGGCAGCATAACAATGTCTATTTTTTAAATATCACAAAATTAAATACTTGTCAAGTACAACCATGTCACCTTATTGTAAATAATGGTAAGAGAAAGAACCACATAAATATTAGGCGATACAAAAGTTGCAGAAGATAAACCAAAAACTATCACGCAGCAAAATCATACCCACTCTCGTACCGCTCGTGCCACATTCTGCCCATCCATGCAGGCGCTAAGTATACCTCCCGCATAGCCTGCTCCTTCTCCACAAGGATATAGGCCGCTGACGTCGGCATGCTGATAGGTGTCGCGGTCACGAGGTATGCGGATAGGGGCACTGGTGCGACTCTCTACGCCTATGATGTTGGCCTTGTCGGTATAGTAGCCTGGCATCTTCTTACCGAAGTCTAGCAAGCCCTGGCGCAAGCGCTGATAAATAAAGTCTGGCAGCAACTCATGCAATGGCGCAGGCACTAGACCTGGGATGTAGCTGGTGGCGTTAAGCGTCTCAGACACCTTGCCAGCGACAAAGTCTGTGACTCGCTGTGCAGGCGCTTTCTGGCTACCATCGCCGTATGCCCACATGCCTTGCTCTACATCTCGCTGAAAACCCATCGCCGCAAATACACCACTATAGCCTGCTCGCTCTAGATCCTCTAGCTCGACAGCTGTAACGAAGCCACTATTGGCATAGGGGCTATCTCGACGACTAAGGCTCATACCGTTAACCACGATCTCACCTGGTGCAGTCGCAGCAGGTACGACGAGGCCCCCAGGACACATGCAGAAACTAAAAACGCCTCTACCATCCACCTGAGTGACAAGCTTGTAAGAGGCTGCAGGAAGGTTATCCTCTCGGTTTGCTTGATTATACTGGATCTTATCGATGATAGACTGGGGGTGCTCGATCCGCAGACCTAGCGCAAAGGGCTTAGCTTCCATGTAGACTCCCTTGCTGTCGAGTAGCTTGTAGATATCTCGGGCAGAGTGCCCCGTAGCCAGTATGACCGCATCGGACAAGACCTGCTCGCCGCTAGCGAGCTCGACGCCTCTCATCTTACCGTCCTCCATCAGCAGGTCGACCACCTGGCTATCGAATCGTACGTCACCACCGTATTGCTCGATCGTATCACGGATGGCCGAGACGATCTTGGGCAGTTTATTGGACCCGATATGTGGGTGGGCATCGATGAGTATCTCGGGCTGGGCACCATGCTCGACCAGTAGTCGTAATGCCTTGATATAATTGCCTCGCTTGAGCGATCGCGTATAAAGCTTACCATCAGAGTAGGTACCTGCCCCACCCTCCCCAAAGCAGTAATTACTATGTGGGTGGACCGTACCATCTTGCTGTATGGCCTTGAGGTCTCTACGCCGACGCTGTACATCCTTACCTCGATCTATGACGATGGGTCTGAGTCCGTCCTCGATACACTGCAACGCTGCAAAATAGCCAGCTGGGCCAGCACCTACGATGATCACAGGCTTAGCGTCTGCTACTGACTTATAGTGACTGATAATGGTATCTTGCTCTGCAGGCTGCTCATCAATGTAAATATCACATCGCAGGCGATAGAGGGGTCGACTACCGCGGGCATCGATAGACCTGCGTGCTACATGGACGGCCTTGATACGACTAGGCTTAACCTTGACCTTCTTCTTAGCTTTCTGCTTAATGAAATCATGGTCCTCAATCTTATCAGGAAAGATGGCTATCTCTACTTGCTGTATCATACTACAAAGGTGCGACATAAATAGTCATCGACCGATACCACCTAACCCACATCGCCTCGACATATGCCGTTGCTTAAAGTCCGTGCTTAGCCTCTAGGTGTTGCCGATAGGTAGCGATCGCCGTCAGCGTCGTTGCCGTCGTATAGGCATCTGACATCCACACAAGCGTATTGCGAACAACAGTACCACCTGAAAAGAAGACCCCTCCCTCCCAGTAAACACCATCCTCCCAAGATATCGCATGCGAGAGCAGGTAGTCCATACCCGACTCTACGGCAGCACTTACACTAGGATCGTCTAGGTCTGCTCCATTGAGTAAGGCGTTGAGGGCATAGCAAGTAGACTGTATCTGATCACCATCATTGATTCGTCGCCTATTCTTCCAGCTACCGTCCTCTGCCTGATGATCAAGTAAACGCTGAGTAATGTTTGCCATGCTCTGGTCCAGTGCTTTGACACCACGGCGGTAGGCCTTGCTTACCACGTATGGAAAGTGGTATTGATTGGGGTAGTAGATCCCCACTTGACTATATTTCTTCTTTCTACTCTTTTTCTCAATGTAGGCCACTGCCGACGCCACACCATCGGCATTGAGCTCTCCATACATTGCTAGCGCAGAGAGCACATTGGCATTAACCACTCCATCTAGATCATTGGTACCATAGGGCATATATGGCACATAAGGGTGCGGATAGCAATGACTCGAGGGTATAAAAAACGAGGCGCTGTGTACGAAGGACTTAAGGAGGTTCCAGCGTTTAATAACCTCTTCGTCGGCTAACCATGTGAGGTAGGCACCCGTCTCGCGGTCACCACCCAGGAAATAATTGAACCAGTGTAGATTATCTCTGTCCTGATCACGGTATGCCTCAAAGATGGGAGCTATCGACGAGACCGACAGAGAGAACGAATCTAGCACTTCTGATTTGTAAGCCTTGCGTAGAGCGATGGCTGCATACGATAGACTGGTATCATCCGCATCTTCGACGACATTGGCGGCATTGTTAATATACCTAGACCGTAGTGGATAGTTAGTCGGTCGACGGACGAGTGGTTGTTCTCCCATTACGGCACCAGGCTTGAGGGGGATGTTGGGTGGTAGGAGGTTCCAAAAATTGAACTTATTGCCATTGCGATAGCTCATCACTTTGGCGAAAGCTAGGTCTAGCGTCCCCTCTAGATCGCTATACTCAGGATACTGTAGGTATATCTCCGCAATAGCATTGTGGATCGATGCCACAGCAAAGCAGTTGGAGTCATCTACGGTCTGCCTACCACCTAGGTAGAGGTAGCCGCGATTCATCTTCATAGATGCTGGCCACTCTCCCTTGTAGTAAGTCTCTGGGACCGTCTCCTGGCGTTGTGTTTTTTGTAAGTATTGCAGTCCTCCCTCGAGATGGTCT
Source organism: uncultured Saprospiraceae bacterium (assembly GCA_964389475.1). Taxonomy (GTDB): domain Bacteria; phylum Bacteroidota; class Bacteroidia; order Chitinophagales; family Saprospiraceae; genus CAYMFD01. The sequence continues at coordinate 12,704 of CAYMFD010000065.1, read as the reverse complement.
ACGAGTGACTGGTGTAGTTGCAGCGTAGTGCTAGACGCCTGCTCTTGAGCTGATACGGCCCAGCTCATCAAGACGAGTACTATACAAGTAAGCGACTTGGTTATTGAGGATTCTATGAGGTCTGACGCGGGCTTCATTCTTTGCTAAAAGTAGTAGATGTGGGGTGAAGTAGAAAGTGAAATCTCAAGTTATGAAGTAACCGCTGATCGAATACGGACTAACTGCTCCAGAAGAACCTCTATCTGATCTAGCGGCAGCATATTGGCCCCGTCACTCTTGGCATTAGCGCAGTCGGGGTGGGTCTCGATGAAGAGGCCATCAGCACCTACGGCGATAGCTGCCTTAGCAATGGTGCCGATCATCGTAGGGTCACCGCCCGTAACACCCGTAGACTGGTTAGGCCGCTGTAGCGAATGTGTACAATCCATGATTACAGGTACGTCAGACGTCTGCTGCATGGTCGGTATAGAACGGTAGTCAACGACTAGGTCTTGGTAGCCGAAAGTCGTACCTCGCTCCGTCAGCCACACTGCATCTCCACCAGCGTCTACCACCTTCTGTACGGCATAGTGCATGGGCTCCGCTCCCATAAACTGGCCTTTCTTGATATTAACAACCTTGCCAGTACGAGCTGCTGCCTGCAAGAGAGTAGTCTGCCTGCATAAGAATGCTGGCACCTGCAGTATATCAACATACGCCGCTGCCATACTAGCCTCCTCAGCAGTGTGAAAGTCAGTGGTCACAGGCACATCAAAGGTAGATCGGACCTTGGCTAATATCTTCAATGCCGCCTCGTCACCTATACCCGTAAAGGAGGTGACGCTAGAACGATTGGCCTTTCGATAGCTACCCTTAAAAATGTAAGGAATACCTAGGCGAGTCGTAATATCGACCATAGCCTCAGCGATATGCATAGCCATGGACTCGCTTTCGATAGCGCATGGACCTGCGATCAAAAAGAAATTGTGACCTTCGTGGATCGAACGGACATCTATCATAAGGATGATCTGTTATTACCTACCAACGTAATAATGCCAGTATGAATTTTGATAAAGAAGCTCTAGAGCTACATAAACGTAACAAAGGTAAGATCTCTGTTACTCCCAAAGTAAACGTAAGGACTACGGATGACCTCAGTCTTGTCTATAGCCCAGGTGTGGCCGCACCTTGTCTAGCTATTGCAGAAGATCCAGAAACTGTGTATGACTACACGATTAAGGGTAATACCGTGGCTATCGTATCAGATGGGACGGCAGTACTAGGTCTCGGTGACATAGGACCCCACGCCGCTATACCCGTGATGGAGGGCAAGGCCATGCTATTTAAAAAGTTTGCTGGCATAGACGCCTTTCCCATCTGCCTAGACACCAAGGATGTAGAGAAGATCGTAGAGACTGTCAAGTTGATGAGCCCAGTATTTGGCGGTGTCAACCTAGAGGACATCTCAGCGCCACGTAGTTTTGAGATCGAAGCTCGACTACAAGAGATAGGCATACCTGTCTTTCATGATGATCAGCACGGTACCGCCATCGTAGTCCTAGCTGGATTGATTAATGCTGCCAAAGTAGTCAATAAGCCCCTCGATAGTCTCAAGGTAGTCATCAATGGAGCGGGTGCTGCTGGAGTTGCCATCGGCAAACTCCTACGCTGCGTAGGCCACGAATCTGGCGCCTGCATACCTGTACGGGAGATCATCATGTGTGATAGCAAAGGCATCGTCAGTCGCGACAGAACCGACCTCAATGACAGTAAGAAGGAGCTCCTCACTTTTACCAATTACGAAAACCTAAGCGGCGACCTCAGGACGGCGATCAACGGTGCAGACGTATTCATAGGCGTAAGTGTGGGTAACCTCCTTACGGCCGATGATATAAAGACAATGGCCAAGGACAGTATCATTTTTGGCCTAGCCAACCCCACTCCAGAGATCATGCCAGACGAGGCTTTTCGTGGAGGTGCTGCTGTCGTAGGTACCGGCCGATCCGACCTACCTAATCAGGTCAATAATGTGCTTGGCTTCCCAGGTATATTTAGAGGAGCACTAGACGCTAGAGCGACTAAGATCACGCCAGCGATGAAGCTCGCTGCCGCTTTTGCCATCGCAGACTGTATACTACACCCTAGTGCAGACGAGATAATACCGGCGTCACTCAACCTAGATGTAGCCAGTAATGTAGCTAAGGCCGTCGCTCAGGCATGGAAGGACGAACACCAGTAGCGCTAGTCCTACCCTCACCACTACAGCAAGTGGCGTGGCAGGCTACAGCCGCTGCAACAATAGATCTGTACGTAAAACGCGAAGAACTTATACATAGAGACATATCAGGAAACAAGTGGCGCAAGCTCAAGTATAATCTGGAGCAAGTGTCGTCTGATAATAAGAAAGGCATCATCACATTCGGTGGTGCCTTTAGCAATCATATACATGCGACTGCCGCAGCTGGCTACTACTACGGCATATCTACTGTAGGCATAATCAGAGGTGAGGCTGACCCTAGCAATCCTACACTACGACAAGCCCAGGCATGGGGCATGAGGCTGCACTATGTGTCAAGGTCCGCTTACCGCAATAAGGAGGACGCTGAGGACGTACAAGCGATTTTGGCCAAGTATCCCGGCTACCTCCTACTACCAGAAGGCGGTAGCAACCAGACTGCGACACAAGGCACCCGCGAGATCGTCACAGAACTCAATACACAGAAAGACATTACCCACATGGTCGTCAGCGCTGGCACAGGCGCTACGGCCGCTGGTATGATCACCGCCTTACTACCGCACCAGCATTTGTGGGTCGTCAGTGCTTTAAAGGGTGACTTCCTCAAGCGTGAAATCAATCAATATCTCAGTACACCATCCAAGCAGTGGACCCTACTCACTGACTATCATAGGGGTGGCTATGCTCGGGTCGATAATGCGCTGATCGACTACATACATACATACCATCAAGAGACGGGCATAGCTCTAGACCCTATCTACAATGCTAAGTCTATGATGGCACTAGATGACCTAGTTGCCAAAGGTCAGATACCAACGGGGTCTACCGTCGCCTATATACACACGGGTGGGCTACAGGGGATCGCTGCTTGTAATTATATGGCGAGTAAGCGGGGGAAGAGAGGGATTAATGTCGAATGACGAAGGGTGAATGGGGAATGTTGAATGACGAATGTTGATTACAGACCTCACAAAATAGAACGCTGATAAAGTCTCTCGCTAAGGCGCAAAGGTTGGTCGCAAACCGCAGACCGCACACCGCAGATATTAAGTCAAAAGTAGCGAGGGGAAAGTTGAAAGATGTGGCGTGTACCGATAACCGAATACCGCAGTCCGGATACCGCATACCGCATACCGCATACCGATTATCGATTACCGATTACCGGAATGCGAATACCGCTTACAGCACTTACCCGTGCCTTACTATCTCCTCCACTACTATCGGATAGTACTTATGCTCTAGGGCCAAAACCTTGCGAGCAATATCAGCAGGACTATCAGACGGATCGATCGGCGTCCTGGCTTGGAGGATGATGCCGCCATCGTCGTAATGCTCATTGACATAGTGTATGGTGATGCCTGACTCAGCATCTCCGGCTGCTTTTACAGCCTCGTGTACATGGTGACCGTACATACCCTTACCGCCATACTTGGGCAATAGTGCGGGATGGATATTAAGTATCTGCTGAGGGTAGATGGCTATGAGGTGGGTAGGTATCAGTGTCAACCATCCTGCGAGTACGATAAAATCGATGCCATGCCTTCCTAGCATCTGCTCGGTAGCCTCGGCGGCCTGGAGTTGGTGGCGATTCCATACTACATCGGGAATCTTATACTCCTTAGCGATGTCTCTTACTCCGGCGGTCGACCTATTGGTAACGATGAGGGCCACCTGCATATCTGTCATCGGGTGGATGTGCTCGATGATCTTGCGGGCATTACTGCCTCGGCCACTCGCCCAGATAGCAATCTTTTTCACGTGTCTAGTTATTGAGCTTACGGAGAGCCTCTGCTAGGATAGGGTCAACGGCAGTCGCTACATCGTATACCTTCTTACGCTGTCCCTTGGGGGCAACCTCAAAAATATCAGACAACTCTCCCCGCTTAGCGTAGAAAAATATCTCCAACGCTGGTGCATATGGATAGGCCTGATTGACATCTCCGATCTGCGTGATAGCACTAGCCATGATAGCTCTAGCACGACCTCTATCCTCCGTCATCTTATCTAGTCCCTCCCGATGATACTCGTAGTAGGCCTGCCTAAAGGGCTTGACCCTGGCGTTGAGTATGCTCGTGATAAGGCTATTGCGATTGTATTTTTCACCGGCCTTCCATCCACGGTCTGCTGATGCTAACCCCTGTGGGATGACCGTCATAGTATTAAGTGCAATATTGAAGTAGTCGGTACCACCATACTGCTCAAACGAGTCTCCGTCTAGGCCCAAAATGACATAAACATAGAAAGTCAGTATAGAACTGAGATTATCGGTAAACACAAGGTCACTACGCTGTATCTGCTGGTCTGGCTGAAAGGCGACCTGGACGTTGCGGTCCACATGATTCATCAAGGGGGTCAACTCCTCAGAGTTATAGACAGGTCGTGCCACTTGGATGATCAACTCACCAGAGAAGGAAGCGGCCTGATCTTGCTTGATAGTGTACTGTATGGAGCCTGTTATCTTCTCATGTTCTTGGTAGTCTAGGTTAGTCCACTTGGTATTATTGATAAACTCCCGCATGGAGTTTTGTAGCTGGTCAAGGACCTCCCTGTCAGCTGTAGCTAGGTTAGGCGCTATGATCTCTACCTCAAAGTTGAGCTCTTGAGCTGACGAATCACTACTCAAGGCACCGATCAGCAATAGGCTAGCGAGGATGTTATATAGTTTACTCATAGGACTGTGATCTAGGCGTTAAGCGCTGTGGCGATACGAGACACTAGTTTGGCAGCCAGTTCTCTCTTATGCATTAATGCAAACGACTGTACATCTCCCTTAGTATCAATGACCGTCACCTTATTGGTCGTATTGCCAAATCCAGCTCCCACGTCATTGAGCGAGTTGAGGACGATGAGGTCAAAGTTTTTGTGAGTTAGTTTGGCCTGTGCATTGGCGACTTCGTTGTCCGACTCTAAGGCGAAGCCGACGTGTAGCTGTCCTGGCTTTTTACGCTGGCCTAGGGTCTTGGCGATATCGACTGTCCGCTCTAGGGCTATAGATAGGTCGTCGTCTGTTTTCTTGATCTTGGCATTAGACACGACGGCTGGCCGATAGTCTGCCACTGCGGCGCTAAATACCATGACATCACAGTCGGTATGTAAGGCCTCGGCTGCCTCATACATCTGCTGGGCAGACTGTACATGCTGGACCTCTATACCGGCTGGTAAGGGCACTTTACTGGGGCCTAGTACTAAGTGGACGATAGCACCAAGGGCGGCCGCTGCTCTAGCTATCTCGATGCCCATAGTCCCGGTGCTGTGATTGCCTATGTACCTCACAGGGTCTAGGCTCTCATAGGTAGGCCCAGCTGTAACGACGACAGTGCGACCTGCGAGGGATTGTGCTGGTGATAGGTAGTCTGCTACAAAGTCAATGATCTCCTCGGGCTCCGCCATACGACCCTCTCCCACGAGACCACTAGCTAGCTCACCATAGCCTACCGGTATGACCGTATCGCCATAGGACTGTATCGTCTCTAGATTGCGTCGGGTGGATGGGTGTCGCCACATGTCGAGGTCCATGGCCGGTGCTATGATTACTGGACACTTAGCAGAAAGGTAAGTGGCTAAGACCATGGTATCACATATACCGGCAGCCATCTTACCTAGGGTGGTAGCCGTGCATGGCGCTATCAAAAAGACGTCAGCCCAGAGGCCTAGCTCTACATGATTATTCCACGAGGCGCCATCACTGATGTCAGTCGCCACATCGTGACCTGTCAGTGTACTCAAGGTGAGCGGACTGATAAATCCTGTGGCGGATGGCGTCATCAGGACACGTACCTCAGTACCAGCCTTGATAAACAGTCGTGCAATAGTAGCAGCCTTGTACGCGGCTATGCTACCCGTGATGGCCAGTATGACCTTCTTACCTTGTAATGATTGTGTGTTGAGCACAGGCGTGATTATGCCTCTGACTCATCCTCCGTCTTGACCTCAGACGTGTCTCTGTAGCGGTACTCGAGGTCTTCATTCATAAACTCAGTGTACGCGATCACGGCAGGGTTAGGTAGTCTCTCGTAAAACTTTGAGATCTCTATCTGTTCCTTGTTTTCTAGCACCTCCTCGATCGTGTCAGTTGTAACGGCAAACTCCTCTAGCTTGCCATTGAGCTCTCTCTTGAGATCCGTAGCAACCTGTGTAGCACGCTTACTGATTACAGCTAGAGATTCGTAGATATTGCTAGACTTCGCTGCTATTGACTTGACATCTTTAGCTGATACGTTGGGGTCTATGTTTTGAACTTTTGACTTGATATCGCTCATGCTCCGAGTTTTTCTAGTTTTGAGATAGCATCATTGTAAATCTTACGAGCTTCTTTGCTCTTACCATGACGCTTTACGTAGTCGTTGTATAGTTTGACGGTATGGTCATACCGCTCCTTCTTCTTATCGATGTAGCTATTATCAGCTAGGATATAGCTCGCCTTAATCATCATCATCCTTACCTCCTCTGCTCGCTTACTCTCTGGATAGTCCTTGAGCATGATCTCGAAGGACGCTAGCGCCGACTGGTACTGCGATATCTTAAAGTATAGGGCACCTTGATCAAAGGCTTTCTTCTCTTGCTTGAGCCTGAGGTCATCCATTATCTCGTTGCACTGCTCTATCCGCTCACTGCGAGGGTAGGCATTGACGAACTCTTGGAGGCCATCTATCGCCTTCTGCGTAAAGGTCTGATCTAGCTTGGAGTTAGGCGACAACTCATAGTTGCTATATGCCGCCATAAAGGCCGCTTCCTCACGCCGCTCACTGTTGTAGAAAGTCTGTGAAAACTGCTTAAAATAGTGAGACGCCAGTATGTACTCCTCTAGGTAGTAGTGGGTGTAGGCGTAATTGTAAAAAAGGTCCTCTGCCTCGGCCTTACCTCTAAAGAAAGGAATAGACAGCTCATATAGTGCCTGCGCCTTGTAGTAGTCCTTCTCAGTGTAGTACTGGTCTGCTGCTTTAAGTATCAGCTTAGGGTCATTACTACTTCTGACGGTCTCGAACTGTGACTTACAGGACGATAGCACACAAATGGCAAAAACGAGGAAAGAAAAGTATCGCATAGATTATTTAGTGTAGCCTCTACAGCACGTGGCTGCTTAAGCGTCTGCAAAGGTAATACTTATATACGAACGATGACGGAGGCTTGATGTAGGCCTCGCACGCTGATTTTCACAGTATTTTAATTATTGAAAACAAGTCAGATTCTAGCCCTGATACTAGATCTTCCGCTCCAGCCACGTAAAAATATCAAGGTACAGAAATGCCCTCTTTTCATACAAATCCTCCCCTAGCACTCGCATGCGATCGTAAAAGCGTCGAAAGGTAGTCTTACGTTCTGTGAGTGGCACGCTGGCTATTTTGGCAAAGAAGTCTGGCAACTCAATCTGCAGGACAGACTCTTGCGACAACTTACTCAGTCCCACCCTCACCTCCTGTACGAGGTAGGCCATTAAGTCATCATTACCAGCATCATAGTGTGCCATGAGAAAAGCAAGGCGGGCATATACTTGCAGGTCCTCCCTCAGGTTGATAAGCTCCGTATGTGTGATCTTGCGTAGGTAGGTGATTGCATCCTCGGGTCGCTGAGCCATGATATAGAGTATGGCAATCTTAAAGTAAAAAACCAGGATCCTATGATCATCAAGCAGGTCACGATACCGCCTAATCCTAGCTAGTGTGCTAGGCACCACCTCTAGACCTCGGGCATACTGCCGAGAGAGGATGTACTTATTGAGTCGCCCATTATGGACATAAAGAAAACTGATAATCTGCGTATTCTTATTAAATCGACGATAGTGCTGATGGCGGTAGTCCTCGAGCTCCTGCAATATGACGCCGTACTCCTGTACATGGCCTAGATTAAAGTGGGCGGTAAGCAGGTAGTGGTAGCCACGCATCAGGATATTGGTATCTCGGTTGGCATCCGCTGTCTGTACCTTAAACAAGGAGACCCACAGCTGCGCATAGTCCAATACCTCTTGCCACTCGTACAAGGTAAAATGGTACCAGACACGAGCCTGATAGTAGTAGGCTTTGTCTACGGTATTAAGATTATCCATATTGATCTCTGGGTGGATCTCCTCCCAGTACTGCCGTAGGTCATCTGCCTCAGCATCACTCCGCACATGGCCCTTGGTGATATACCACCCATGCGTCTCTAGTCTCAGGTTACTCAGGTTGAGATTGGTATTGATACGCCGTAGCAATGTCCTAGTCTCCTCGGCTAGGGATACGACCTGGGGGCTACCCGACCTAGTGATATGCCTAGATTCTATCACCTTGGCAAATTCTACGATCTGCAGGCGCAGCACGTCATCCGCTATCTTGAGAGCGACCTTGTCTGCCCTAGCAAGGATCTTAAGCGACTGGTGATATAAGCCCTTACCGTAGAGTATGTGGGCAAAGTCGATGTACTCTCGCACTTGTATCGCCTGCTGGTGTTTGCGCTGGAGTAGTCGGAGACTGATGAGTATCTGCGAGTATAAGTGACGCTTGAGATTGGGCAGTTTTGGCTTGGGTATCTTGACGAAGAGTTTTCGCTCGTCGAGGGTCTTCTGCTTGTCTAAAAGGTCAAACAGCTTGAGATAGAGGAGGTCCCCACCGTCGGACTGACGCTGAGCATATATCCTAAAGTGACGCTTCTCCGCCGTGGAGAGCGACTTGATTAATGCAAAGATCTGATCTGTTTTGGATATCGGCATAACGCCGCTAAACTACGGTTACCTTTTGATATCGGCTGGGGGCAAGTGTAGCAGGTGTAGCTCAATATGCAGAATCCCTGCAATAATTCTTCTTGAGACACTAGCTTGCCGCATAGTATATCTTGAGACACAAATAGCAGTCATATTTCTTCAACTCAAATCTTATGCATCTTGGTTCTCGCATGTCATTGTCGCACTGGCGCGACGGGCCAATTACTTTTTCCAATTGCTGAAAAAGTAATCAAAAAAGCTTGTCGCTGTAAGGCAATTACTGGCACAATCACAATTGTCAAAAGAGTGTAGAGCTACAAAAAAGTCAATGTTTACCACCGTATAATGCAGCGCCAGTACCGTTCGCTACTGAATCAAAATTGCTTTCCTTTTACTATTTCTTGGCTGTACTTGGGATAAAAACCAACTCCATGGTTGATGATTGCCACTCACCTTTTTCTTGGGGTGTAAAAGCCGCACATTTTGCCATTCGCTTACCTATTGCTGTACAGCGACGCATCTTTGTGGCCACCAATAACCCTGCCCAGAGCATTAGTCAGTGTTCAAGAATATAAAACTGCATTTTGAGATGCACCCTGTGTAGGCCATCCATCACAGCACTCCATCAAACGACTTTCAGACTGTACTCAGGGAGTCATAGGCTGCCCGCACCTCGTCTATGAGGGCAGGTAGGTGCGACTCATCTGTATAAGGGTTAATCAATACGAGTCGCAAGTAGCGTATGCCACATACCTCTGTGCTCGTTATGTAAAACTTGCCTCTCGTCACCATCCTATTGCGTAGTGCCAGCTGCAACTGGTTGCTATCAGCGGGCCGATACCTAAAGCACAGTATATTAGCCTCGGGGTGGTAGGGTACGTCGAAGTCATCATGGGTAGCCATCTGCTCAGCATAGCGTCCTGCCAGACTGTACCTCGATGCTACGAAAGCTGCTGTCGCCTGCTCGCCCTCTGCTGCTAGTGACCAAAACAGCTTGGTACCGAGGCCGGCCTTGGTACATTCGATCGTGTAGGCCATGGTGTCGATACCCGGCTGCTCTTTCTCATGGAAGAGGTAGCTCCCCTTCTGATCAAAAGCACTAGCCATGTGATGTCGATCTTTAAAAAGGACCGCTGCTGCGAGAGTCGAGGTACGTAGCATCTTATGCGTATCCCAGATCATACTATTAGCGAGGTGAGCTCCAGCCATTAAGTGCTTGGTCTCATCGCTGACTAGAGCTGAGGCCCCGTGTGCACCATCTATGTGGTACCACAAGCCATGCTCCTGGCAAAACTCCCCGATCTCCTCGATAGGATCGTACAGCCCCGTGGATGTGGCGCAGGCATTGGCGATAACTGCCATTACCGTCTGACCACGATCTAGCGCTAGACGGTATGCCCTGGCGAGGTCATCAGCCTTGAGGACCTCATTATCATCCGTATCTACGGGTATCAAGGCGTCGCTACCCAGACCCATGATACTGACAGCGCGAGCGATACTGTAGTGTGCTACTTTACTGCCGATAACGCATAAGTTGGGCGGATTACCACGCTGCCAGGCCTGCGGTGCGGCGGCTGACCTTGCGGCTAGCAATGCAGTAAGGTTAGCCATGGAGCCACCATGCGTAAGTACCCCACCGGCGAGTGCAGGTGTAGCACTTAATTGCTGACCATCGTGCCATCCTACCTTGCTCAGCATCCAGTTGACAACGACTCGCTCTATCACCGCAGCTGAAGGTCCCATCTCATAGATGGCCATAGG
>CAYMFD010000065.1:0-1952 GCA_964389475.1 uncultured Saprospiraceae bacterium | reverse complement strand
AAAGCCTAAATGAGTATAGTCTTACTTGACCAGTATCACATTGGTATGTAGTGACTCTGATGGCAAGTTGATTCTGACAGTATAGATACCTGGAGGATACATGCTCATGTCAAGTGACTCTGAGTATAATCCTGCATCTGCATCATCAGAGAATACTTGGCTTCTGAGTAAAGCACCTGTGATATCTAGGATATCAACACTTACTTCACCTCTACCGCTTACCTCGTAGTCTACAGTGATATCACCGCTAGTAGGATTAGGATAGACCGCAAAGCCTTTCTCCTGCTCTACTAGTAAGCTTCTCTCTACACTATAGTCCGCTGTACCGTCAACATCTAGTTGCTTGATACGGTAAGTGTACTCTCCTGCCGTCTCTGTATCAGCATCTTGGTAGCTATACCATTGCTCCTCAGCACTAGTACCTGCAGCCTTGACCTCACCTAGCGTCGTCCACTCATCACCATCGATAGATCGCTCTACCTCAAAGTGACTCGCATTGACCTCTTGTGCGGTCGCCCATCTCAGTAGGTGGGTACCGTCGTCTTGAGTTCTAGCTGTAAAGTCTAACCACTCAACTGGTAGTACACCTGCAACTAGACCTGCATCAATGTTAGGATTGTCTCCACCTGGCACAAATGTGCGAGCAGATGTCGTACGAGCTCCGTAAGTATTGTCAACATCACTATCCATCGCCTCATCACCACTGTTAGGCGCCGTAAACGTGTAGCCTGATGGTGGTGTAAATCGCATGTAGTAGTCTCTAGCCTGTAGTTGCTCAAATCCGTAGATACCAGCATTATTAGTCACTGTCTGCTCTACTACCTCCGATGTAGTCATATCAATCAGTTCAACAACTACGTCTGGCACTGTAGGCTCAGATACATCCTGACGACCATTGGCATTAGCATCAAACCATACGAGGTTACCTGCTGTCGCCATCGGGTAGTAACCCGCGCCGATCGTACATACATCGTCACCACTTCTTACTGTGAAGTTTGGCGTGCGACCATTTCTGTTGAGATCACTATCTGTAAACTGCTCACCAGGTGTATTCAATGGTACGAAACCAAATACATTCTCATTAGCAGGTACTAGACCGTATGGTGGTAGATCTATGCCTACGTAGTACTCACCTGGAGGAGCACAGAACTTGAAGTATCCATCCGTAGATGGTGTTCCTGGCTGTAGTCCTGTCGTGTAAGTATCCCATAGCTCGAATGTACCATTGACACGTCTGTATAGGTTAACCTGTAGACCGTTGATACCGTTCTCCGTAAAGTCACGGATATCATCCTCGTCCACATCGTACCATACGTACTGCCCGATAGGCACACACATGAAGTAACCTGCATCAAAGCTCAGATCATCATCCTGACCAAACTCTATCGTGAAGATGTCAGTCGTGCTACCGAATGAGCTAGGGATCGAGTTAGTAACATCACTGTCTACTAGATCTCCGCCATTATCAGCAAACGTCAACTCAAAGTCTTCTGGATCTTCGAATGCGATGTAGTAATCACCTGGGTATAGGTTTTCGAATAGGTAGTTACCATTAGCATCTGTAGTCGTCATCTCTAGGACGTTGCCATCCGCATCGAATAAGAATACATCAACACCTGCTAGACCCGGCTCACCTGCATCTTGTACACCGTCACCGTCTAGGTCATGCCATACGAAGTCTCCGATATCTACTAGTACAAGTAGACCTGCATCGTAGGTACTGTCAAAGTCACCTCCTTGGATCGTCGTACATGGTCCTACTCCGTTGATGTCTACATCACTGTCTAGCTCATCGTCACCACCCTGGTCTTGCTGAGTGAATGCACAGCCCTCTGGTAGAGCACTGATATCAAAGCTGATCTGGTAATCACCTGGGATCAGGTTATTGAAGAAGTAGAATCCGTCTGCATCTGTCGTCTCTGTAGCGAGCACATTGCCCATACAGTCTGTCA
>CAYMFD010000064.1:0-21277 GCA_964389475.1 uncultured Saprospiraceae bacterium | reverse complement strand
TAACAAGACGGTGTACCGACCCAAGTGGGCAGAACCCTTCAGACATCTAGTTGGCAAGAAATCAAAAGCCTACCTGAAGTCAAAATTTGCCAAGTCGGCACCTAAAATCGATGAAGCTACCTATTGGAGAATACGTAAACTCTTAATGGTCGAGTATGACTACTGGCTAGAGGAGGCTCCAGAATTAAGTAAACATTGGACTTGGAACAAATAAAACGCAGATTACGGGTGCTATATTTTTTGAGTTACTCCACACCACTAGGTGGAGCCCAGAGGAGTTTACACGCCACCATAGAGGCCTTACAGCATGACATCGATTATAAGATCGTCATCCCCGGTGAGGGAGAGGTTTATGAGCTGTACAGGGAGTTGGATGTCCATCTAGATGCGCAGGGCAAGGGTATCAATGTATATGGAAGGAAACTGCATACTTATTCTTTATTCAAGAAAATTTGGTTGTTTTTTTCTGAGTACTTGCCTTACCAGTGGCGGATGTATAAACTTATTAAGACTTATAAGCCTGACCTTATTCACAGTAACTCTGGCCGATCTATTCTCTTTAATTACTATGCTCTCAAGTTTACGGGTAAGCCCCTTGTCAACCATATACGTGGCAAGTTCGTCCCGACATCCAAGAGAGTGCAACGTAATTTTGCGCTATGTGACCGGCTGATCACAGTGTCTAAGAGTATTAAGGAAGACTATTTCGAACCCCATCAAAAAGGTAAGGTCGTACCAATCTACAATGGTGTTGAGCCAGACAAAATTTATACCGATCGGCATGTTGAGAGTCTACTGCAAGAGGGCAAGGTCATTTTTGGCTGCTTTTCTAATATTGTACCTTTCAAAGGATACCACCACCTGCTACGAGCTATGGCAATACTAAATGATGCTGGCTATAAGTCGCAGTACAAGCTTGTCTGTCTTGGGAAATTTCCGGAAGGCTATGAGACGTATCACGACTACTTGAAAGAGCAGATGCAGGCCTTAGGAGTCGACAATCTAGAATTCCTCGGCTTTCAGCAAAACCCTTTTCCATACTATGCCACTATAGATGTCAGTGTTCTACCTTCTGTAAGTGATGAAGTATTAGCCTTCAATGATGAGACGATTACGATCAGGGGTAATGAGGGACTACCAAGGGTATTGATAGAGTCGATGGTCTTTAGTAATCCACTCATCGCCTCTAAGATCGAAGGCGTACCAGAGATGATAGATCATGGGAGTAATGGTTTTATGGTGGAGCCCGGTATTCCGGAGCAGTTGGCAGAAAAGATGCGGTACTTCTTAGACAATCCAAGTAAGATTGAAATTATGGGTGCGGTGTCGAGGAAGATTTTTGATGATAGATTTCACATCGCTAAGAATAAAGCGGATATACTAAAGCTCTATTATGACATGGTGTAGAATAGTTGTCTTAATGGTAAGTAGTACTTTGCTATCGTGCTCGAGTAGTAAGCCATCTACTAGCGCAGTGGATAGTCCATCGATCAATGTCCTAGACTATATTGATCTCGTGAGTGAGGACCACAGTGCAGGCTTTCAAGCAGCCATGGATGCTGCTTTTGCATCTGAGATAAAACGAGTCTACATACCTGCGGGTAACTACTTGCTCGATAATATCAAAATATATCCTGGGCTAGAGATTTACGGAGATGGTCGTGGAAAAACGATACTTAAGAAGTTGCCCATGAGATCAAAGTTTTCGAGGATGTTTACCATCCAAAAACAGAAGGTGTTCACAACTGATACTACAAAGATTTATAACTGTGAGTTCGACGGATCTAGACTAGAGCAGGGACCTTATCGTAGACATCAACGGGGCCATCAGGCTATGGTCTTTATGAGTGCGAGCAATGTTTCAACGGCGGTCTTACATGTCAAAGTTGATAACTGCTACTTCCATGACGGATGTGGCGATGCGGTGTCCCTACACCGTAATGTCAATGCAACGATCACCAATTGTGAAGCCAAGGACGTATTCAGAGGAGGGGTCACGCTGACGGGGGGTAACTCTACGCTAGTCGTCAAAAATCTTAAGGCCTGGGGTGATGAGCATGACTCAGGTGTAGATATAGAGATAGATGGCAGGGGGTTCGGTGGATCACGAGCAGTCGATATTACGATGGAGGACGTATGGCTAGGCGGAGACTTTGATATCAGTACGGGTCGTGGGGGCTCCTTTTATGGTAATAACATTCACTGTGACAATCCGCCTGTCCGGATGATAGGAGGGCCGATTGTGATCGAAAACTCTACGTTTAATTGTGCCTACACCAAGAGTTGTTATATCAACTTCCCGAGGGGTATCACCTTTAACAACTGCACCTTTAATATCCATGAGGGTAGGGGTAAGCGAGTTGGCTATCAGGCAGCGTTTAATATCTTTTGGTCCAAGCCTAAACGTAAGCCCGACAACTTAGCTTTAACCTTTAATAACTGTAAGGTTGACCTAGTGGAAAAAGACAAAGATATGCGGTCGTACTTTATAGTCAACTCACCACAAAGTAAAGGAAAGAACAATCGCTTGTATATCAACGACTGTGAGATTACCGGAGACCTTGATGCTACTTTACTAGTGCGAGGTAATGGCAACTACAGTATCAATAATACGACATCTACCGCGCTGCGGAACTTCGATGTCAATGACAGAAGTACTAGCCCTGAGATTTACGATAACGCTAGTGCTGGAGCCCCGTCTTATCGTATTTATTATAAGGATGGTAGAGTTGAAGATTTCTAGATTTAGTCTGTACCCTACAACTAGGTATGAAATTTAAGAAACCACAATTTAGGATACCTAAGAAGTTCTTTACTCTCGCAGGATTGATGCAGGTACTCTTCTTTACCTACCTGATGCTTATGCCTCATACTAAGTTTAGTGTGCCATCGCTAGGTAAGTACGAGTTGACCTTCTCTGACTTGAGTGTAATCACGCTTTTGGGGCTTTACATGATTTCTAATAGTAAGATGACAAAGCTGTTGACCAAGTTCCTGTATGTCTTCTTGTTCTTTCTATTTACCATGGGCTTGACGGTTTTCGTGGCTACGAGTTATTGGAAGTTGTTGCTAGGTATGATGCCCTACTTTTTTGCACTCATTCTGACCCTAGCATTGCTGTTCTTTTTTTCATCCTACGGTGACAAACTCAAGGCCTTTAAGGCGATCTGGTACTGCTTGGTAGTGACATTGATTTTTTCTGCCATACCCGTATATGTGCAAGTATTGACAGGAGCTAAGAATCTCCTTTTCTGGGACAAGGTAGGTTGGCGATATACTTTCTTATCACAAAATCCAAATCAGTTCGGAGTCTACTTTATATTATATATCTTTTTAATCACGTTAATCGCCCTCAAGTACTTTAAGCCAAAGCTCAAGTATGTATTATTACTGATGATCTACATGCTCCCGGCAGTACTGTTTAGTGGATCGAGGACCGCTATGGTAGCAGCTGCTTTTGTAATGATGGTCCTTTTATTTGTATTGTTTGTAAAGGCATCTGTTGTTCAACGTATGACTTTTGCTCCCTTTGTCTTAATAGCTGTAGTCGCTGCACTGCAGTGGGTGGTATCGTTTACAGCTGAGCAAGGAGGACAAATTAAGCGTGCACTTTCCATTCTAGAGCGAGTGGAGGAGAAAGGTCTAGCTGGAGCTGCCAAGGTTGGTGGTGCCTCAGGTATATCGCATGGCGAAGGCATTGATATATACTTGACCCATCCTATACTAGGGATAGGGCTTAATAATAAGACCATCGTCTACGCAGGTATTAAAAACGAGATTCACAATACCTATCTAAAGATCCTGGCCGATGCGGGTACAATTGGGTTTATCGGATTTTTGATGATGTTCTTTTTTCCACTCACTTGTGTATTAGCCTCACGGGCTAGCTTCCTATTTAAGTTTATCACCCTAGCTTCATTCGGCCTATTTGGGATTATGAACATCCCACACATGCTTATGCGGCAGCGGTGGGTGTGGTTTTTCATGATTATTCTATTTGTCATGAGTCAGTACGATAGCAAAGGTAATGTTGAAAAATCTCGACTATCATTTCTCAATTAGTCTTGGTAATTAAAAGTATCAATACTAGAATCAACTATTAAACAAGTATGTGCGGTATTGTAGGATCTGTTAATTACAACTTTGATGTGTCTGAGGCCACTCATCTTCTACATCATAGAGGTCCCGATGAGCAGCACTCATTGACTGTAGATAATGTATTGTTGCATCATCTACGCCTGACGATTTTGGATGCTGAAGGTGGTAAGCAGCCTATGGTATTGGATAATAGATATCATATCATCTATAATGGCGAAATCTACAATCATCAAGATATCAGAGGTCAGCTTTCATTGACCTGTAATACCCGATCAGACACGGAGACTTTTTTACATGCGTACCGTAAGTTAGGGCCCGCATGCCTAGACTACATCGATGGTATGTTTGCAGTTGCAATCTATGACTCAGTCCAAAGAGAATTATTTTTAGCGCGGGACAGGGCTGGTGAAAAGCCGTTATATTATTATAAAAATGAAGGTCGACTGCTATTTGCTAGTGAGCTCAATACCATTAAAGGGCTTGTAGCATTAAAGGTTAATACCTCTAATGTCAACGACTACTTACAGGGTGGCTTGATTAAAGAGATGACCGCTTACCACGATGTAAGCGAGGTGACGTCAGGTACCTACCTTAAAGTCAATGTTGATACCTTGGAGCTAAATACTACAAGGTGGTGGGATATCAATACATTCTATAATCGCCCGAGTAGCGATAGCTATGATGAGGCTAAAAGTACAGTTAATAGCCACCTGCGTACAGCGGTTACACGTAGGTTAGATTCCTCTGACTTAGAAGTGGGTACATTTTTGAGTGGAGGTATAGATAGCGGCTTGGTGACGGCGATATCTGCTGAGTACAAAGAGAGGTTGCAGGCTTTTACCATCTCTTTTGACGGAGTATTTGATGAGTCAGATCTTGCTAGACTGGTAGCTAGAATGTATCCTGTCGATCATGAAGTAATTGCGATTTCTTTCGATGATCTATCTCAAGACTTTGAGAGTATAGTGTTAAATTATGGTGACCCTTTTAGTGACAGCTCCGCTATACCTAGCTACTATGTTGCTAGAGCAGCGAAGGAGCACTTGACAGTCATCCTTAATGGTGATGGAGCAGACGAAATTTTCGGGGGTTATCGTAGGTATGTACCTTATGCCAAGTATGATTTTTATGACAAAGGTCCCATGGCGACAGCTTTCGGTAAGTTCTTGAAACCAATGCTCCCGTTGCCGCATAACAAAAAAAGTAAGTACAACTACATCTATCGCCTTGTCGATATCCTAACGAAGCAAAATGACCAAGTCTTTTGGTCATCCACTGCCGATACGTTTTCGGGCTTTGCTGATAGGTTTTACAATGCTCCGAGTATCAAAGTGACGGGTATTATGGATCTAATGGCTGATCATAGTAATCTATCTGGACTAAAGAAGCAGATGAATTTAGATTTTGAGATAATACTGGGAGGGCCACTACTCAAAAAGATTGATATTGCAACAATGGCTAATTCTTTAGAAGGCCGTAGTCCGTTCTTGTCAAAGGAGATGCTCGAGTATGCACCTACTATTAGTGATAGTTATAAAGTAGATGGGGTGCGAACGAAAAAAATCCTTCGTGATTTAGCACTAGATTATTTGCCACCGGAGTTAATTAATCAGCCTAAGCGTGGTTTTGAGATTCCATTAAAGCGCTGGATGGATAACGACCTTCGAGGCTTTGTAGAAACCTATTTAGGTAAGAAAGATAGGTTTGTAGATCAATTTGTTAGCTCTGCCTTTGTGACCAGTTTAGTTCATGATAAAGTTAATGTTTCGAAAGAAAAAAGAGCCAAAATGCTTTATAAACTTTTGGTAACAGAGCTATGGTCAACAAAGAACTAGAGGACATCCACCTTATAAGAGTAACAACGATATCTAATTCCTTGGGTAGGTTGCTACGTGGTCAGTTGAAATACATGACGGCATTTATGAGAGTGACTGCAGTGTGTGCTCCTAGTGACCGTATATCTACAATAGAAGCTAGAGAGGGCATATCTGTCAAGCCTATAGATATGAAGCGTAAAATTTCTGTTTTTGCTGATGTAATCTCTATCGTCAGAATGATACTATATTTACGGAAAGAAAAACCCGATATTATTCATTCGCATACACCTAAAGCGGGGTTGGTGTCGATGATTGCAGGATATTTCGCATCCGTACCCATAAGAATGCATACTGTTGCAGGAATGCCGCTTGAAATTCAGACTGGTCTATACCGACGGATTTTGATGCTTGCGGAAAAGCTAACATATAAGTTTGCTACAGCGGTTTATCCAAATTCATTTGGGCTACACCGTTTTATCTTGGAGAATAAGCTTTGTTCACCAAGTAAACTTAAAGTGATTGGAAGTGGTAGCTCCAATGGTATAGACTTAGATCACTTTGATCGTGCTCAGGTCTCTGATGTCAAAATGGATGCGTTAAGACAAGAGCTTACACTCAACCCAAATGATAAAATTTTTCTCTTTGTAGGTCGTCTTGTGCCTGATAAGGGTATAGATGAGTTAGTGACTGCATGGCAGTTACTATCCGAACGGAACGAGGGAATTAAGCTTCTACTTGTTGGTAGAGAAGAAGTACTATATCCTTTGAAGCAAAGGACAAAAGAGGTGATTTATGCAGACGATACCATCATAGCATGTGGTTATCAAAGTGACGTTAGGCCTTATTTTGCTATTGCTGATTTGTTTGTGTTTCCTAGCTATCGGGAGGGTCTACCCAACGTTTTGCTACAGGCAGGGGCATTTAGTTTAGCTTCTATTGCAACAGACATTAATGGTAATACGGATATTATCAAGCAGGACGTCAATGGTATATTAATTTCTCCATGTGCCTCAGATAGTCTACTACATGCGATGCAGAAACTGCTTGATGATGATCGTTTGTTGGCTGCTCTTTCGAAAAATGCAAGGAAGGTAATAGAAGAGAACTATAATCAAAAAGTATTATGGAGTCATTTAAAGAATGAGTACTACCGACAGATTGAAATTCAAACCCTATGATTGAATAGACTCGCTCAGATAGTCATTCGTATTTTGACACAACTCGGTAAAGGAAGAGTAGCAGTTGGGCCGAAATAAAAAAGTTGATTTTTTCATAGTAGGATGGCCAAAGACGGCATCTACATCGCTGTATTATTACATGAGTCAGCACCCAGATGTATTTATGTCGGCCAAGAAGGAGACCTATTATTTCTGTGAGGATATAATAGCATCAGCCGATAAGATAGGGTCTAGTCAGTACTATACGACCAGGACATCTACAGATTATGAGCTCTTGTTTTCTCAAGGAGAGCATTGTCAAGTGTGGGGTGAAGCGTCTGTGTTTTATATCGTTTCAGAAACCGCCATACCTTTGATTAAAAGGTATAATCCTGCGGCAAAGATTATTGTTATTTTGAGGGATCCAGTGGAGTTATGCCAGTCATGGTTCGCTTATCTAAAGCTCCATTCTAGAGAAGATCTTGATAGTGTCTTTGAAGCCTTAGATGCTCAAGTAGATAGGGCTAGAGGACGAAGACTACCAGAAGTACTTCATGCTCCTATTCATATGCAGTATGACAAGATAGTATCAATGCCTCAGGCATTGATAAGTTTGTATAATAACTTTGACTCATCAGCAGTTAAGGTGCTCTTATATGATGACATTAAAGATAGAGTCGAAGAGGTGCTGAGTGAAGTATATACGTTTATAGGTGTAGATGCCTCCTTTAAGCCAGATCTTACAAAGAAAAATACATCCAAGCAGACTAAGAATAGTAGCCTCAAGTCGTTCGTTGATAAGAACAAGACGAATGTCGTAGCCTTGCTAAGAATTATGGGTTTACTTAGAAGCAATAATTGGCTACATAAAATTTATCTGTTGCTGTTTACCGACAATAAAGAGAGGAAGAATGTCTCACAAGCGGACCAAAAAATACTAAAGAAACGATATCGGGATATGGTCAAAGAAACAGCAGAGATCACGGGGCTCGATTTAATGAATAAATGGAATTACTAGAATAGATGAAAGCAATAATATTGACGGCAGGTTATGGTAGAAGGATGCAGCCGCTGACAAATACTACGCATAAGACACTACTTAAAATCGGTGAGGAGAGTATTATCGAACGTATCATCAATGGTCTAGTGACCAATGGTATTAATGAGGTAGTAATCGTAACTGGTTATCTGAAGGATGAGCTGACTGATTATTTGCTAGACAAATTTCCGACAATCCAGTTCACCTTTGTTCATAATGAGATTTATGATACGACCAACAATATTTATTCGATGGCATTAGCCTTTGAGCAGGTCGAAATTGATCAGGACATTATGTTGATAGAGTCAGACTTGATTTATCACGCTAATATTGTATCTGATCTGGTCAACGACCCTCGTGATAATGTAGCGTTGGTAGATAAGTATGGTCCAGGCATGGACGGTACAGTAGTGACAGTGGAAGATGGTATCATCACTAACGTTATCCCGCCACATTTGCAGTCTGCAAATTTTGATTTTTCGGATAAGTACAAGACATTAAATATCTACAAGTTTAGCCAAGAGTTTGCTAGTACGGAGTTTAAAAAGTTGTTGACCTATTATGCCAAGACGATTGACGACAACTGTTACTACGAGTTGATTTTGGGGATACTTATCTACATGCAACGCCAACAGATCCATGCGCTTACAGTAGATGGTGATGATTGGGCAGAGGTGGATGATCCTAATGACCTGCACTCTGCCGCTTTCGTTTTTGAGAAGGATAAGCAATTGGGCATGCTTAATCACGCCTTTGGTGGGTTCTGGAATTACGATATAACAGACTTCTGCTTTATCCGTAACATGTATTTTCCCAATGGTTCAGTACTCTCTGAATTGAAGAATAACATGACGGAACTCCTGTGGAACTATGGTTCTAAACAGGTGATCATTGATCAAAAAATGGCGTACTACCTCCTCTGTGACAAGGAGTTTTTGGCCACTCTGAATGGAGCGGCGCAGGTGTATCCATGGCTGCAATCATATTTTAAGGCTAAGTCCGTCCTACTACCAACACCGACCTTCGGTGAATACACACGTATTTTTGAAAGCTATTCTACTTATTCAGACAATGGCGACGACGCGATCGATATCGCTAAGCTAGCAGATGGCGACGAAGAGGTAGTCGTTATTGTCAACCCTAATAACCCCACAGGTAGTGTGATAAGCTCCACCGCCATTATGTCGGCAGTACAAAAACACCCCCAAAAGTTCTTTGTTGTCGATGAGAGCTTTATTGAGTTTTCAGATACAGTTAGCCTTTTACCATCCATCGAGGAGCATGGAGTTGAGAATATTCTGATCATTAAGAGCTTAAGTAAGTCTCTGGGACTTCCTGGGATAAGGTTAGGTTATGTTTATACCCGTAATAGAGATTTATTGGGCCATATCACAGCCAATATTCCAATATGGAATATGAATTCTATGGCTGAGAACTTTATTGAAATATTGCTTAAACACAGGAATTCGATCCAGCAATCATTTGACTTGACCAAAGTGGATAGAGCTAATTTCACCTTAGGTCTAGCCGCGTTGTCAATTGTAGACAAGGTACTACCGAGTGGCGCTAATTTTATTACTTGTAAGATGACAATGTCACACAGCGACTTAGTGAAAGTTCAAAAGAATTTACTGGCTAGCCATAAGATTTACATCAAAGACGTTTCAAGTAAATTTGATCATACAGCTGCCTACATCAGACTTGCAGTAAGGACTCCCGCTGAGAATAGTAATCTTATTAATATTTTAAAAACGGTCGTTTGATTCTGGAATTACTTAAAAAGTGCTATATACCGACTTCTTTTTCGAGGGGTACTACTTTTACTTTAGATATTCTCATTTTTGATAGATTCGCAATACCTATTACGCGTGCACTAGGCGGAGTACTGTGGATTTCTCCTAATATGGTGACAGTTTTGTCTGGTTTGTTAGGTGTCATGTCTGCGGCATTTTACTTGTTTGGTCAGCCAGTAATAGGCTTTTTGTTGATGTTTAGCTCAGTGGTCTTAGATTCGGTCGATGGAAATCTTGCAAGGATGCGCCAACAGTTTTCACCAATTGGTGCACGGCTTGATCAAGTTACGGATTCGATTAAAAAAGTACTGATTCTCCTCGTAATGATTTATCTTACGACTTGGAATCATTTTGTAGTGGCCGTACTTGTTTGTTTGCATTACTTGTTATTGAGGTTTTTTCCTAACAAGTACGGTGTCGAAAAGACGGCGTATTTTAGCGAATATAAGTTGGAGTGCTACCTTGAGCCTTACGACTTTTTACTTCTGCTGATAGTCTTTGGTCCACTAGTGTACTTTGAATTAACATTAGTAGTTGTAATCTTGCTCCAAGTATTTTTCTCATTTTATTCTAGAAAGAGTATTTGATGTCTAATATATTAATAACGTCTGCTGGTAGAAGGGTATCCCTCGTGAAGGCTTTCCAGAAAGAGCTGAAAGCCTTGTTTGGGGCGGATGCCAAGGTGTTGACCACCGACCTAGACCCTACGATGTCTGCGGCATGCAGGATATCTGACGGTGGATTTGAGGTAGGGTATTTTCAAGATGATGACTATATAGATCGATTATTAGATATCTGTGTCAGTAACCAAGTCGCTATGGTGATACCTACGCTGGATACCGAGTTGGAGGTATTGTGTAGGAGTAAGGATAGATTTGCTAGTAAAGGGGTGCATATTGTCATCTCTGATCTGGCATTCATAAAGGCATGCAGGGATAAACGATTGATCAATGAGTTCTTTGACCAACGAGGATTTTTACTGCCACGAGCTGTAGACAAGCGCAATCCGACCTTCCCACTCTTTATCAAACCCATTGACGGCAGTAGCAGTCAGAACTTGCATATTATAAATCACCCCGACGAGATCTCTGTGGCGCTGTTGAAAGATGAGAAGTTGATCTGGATGGAATATCTAGACCAAAAGGACTTTGTTGAATTTACCATAGATCTCTACTACGATAAGTCGAGTACCCTACAATGTGTTGTGCCTCGTGTCCGTATCGCTGTGCGAGGAGGAGAGACCAATAAGGGAATAACCAAGAAAGACCAAGTATTGCTTGATATGATCAAAGACAAGCTTGGTAAGATCGAGGGAGCAAGAGGCTGTCTCACACTACAGGTGTTTAAGAGTAAGGCCACAGATAATATTTATGGTATAGAGATTAACCCTAGATTTGGCGGTGGATTTCCACTGACCTATTTGTCTGGTGCTAATTATCCTAAGTGGCTCCTACAAGAGTATCTACACGGTCAAGCGATTCCTTTCTTTGACGCCTGGCAACAGGATAAGCTCCTGCTGAGATATGATTTCGAATATACGGTAGACAACTTTGAATATTCTATCTCCTAAGTCTTTTGTCGTATTCGACCTAGATGATACCCTGTACAAGGAGGTTGACTTCCTGTTGTCAGCCTACCGTAGCATCGCCCACATACTTTATCCTGAGGTTGGTTACGACCTGTATGACGAGATGCATGACCTGTATGATCAGCGATTGAGTGTGCTGGATGTGATCAAGCAGAAATATGATTTTTCTTTTACTATCAGTCAGCTAGTATCCATATATAGATACCACTTCCCTTATCTACGACTGCCTGCTGAGACGGGTGCCGTACTTGGTACTATACAGAATAGAGATGTAGCAATGGGTCTACTCACCGATGGGCGGTCCATAAGCCAGAGGAATAAACTTGCCGCTCTTCAGATAGAAGGGTACTTCAGTTCCGTAGTCATCTCCGAAGAGATCGGCAGTGAAAAGCCTTCTGTCAAAAACTATAGCATTTTTGAAGAGGCTTTTCCAGATACAGACCTAGTATATGTCGGGGACAATACGTGCAAGGACTTTATAACGCCTAATAAGCTTGGATGGACTACGATATGCTTGCGCGATGATGGACGGAATATTCATAAGCAAGATTTTGATCTAGACGAAGAGTACTTACCGCAGATAATTATCGATAGTCTTGATGATTTATTATCGTTGTGAAGATAGGACCCGTTATTGCTGCCAGGACAGTACTCTCATCTACTACAAGTAAATAGTGAACAAGATGCCATCTATCACCATGGTCTCGTACTTCTACCCGCCTGTAAAGGCAGTGGGTACAATGCGTAACTACTATGTGTCCGAGCTATTTCGTCAGCAGGGATATGATGTAACTGTATATGCTGGTAAGCCACTAGGTTACTTAGGTAATGAAGCGTTACCGATTAATGCGTCGATCAAAGTCAAACGGACTTGGGCATTTGATTATCATCTATTTGATAAGATCAGAAAGAGAAGAGCCAAGCAGTCTACACCGTCTACAACAATCCCTAGCAAGGGTAATATCCCATGGATCTATTACTTCCCATTTAATATCCTAGTCGGTGAGGGTGGTGTCATATATGGTCTACTCGTACTGTTACGACTGCTTATCAATATTAGGAAGACAGATATCGTCTGGTCTAGTTATAGTCCGTTGATAGATCACTACGTATCTAGTATCGTCAAACGAGTCAAGCCATCAGTTGTATGGATTACCGACTGGAGAGATGTCGATGTAGATCCAGATTGGCCGGAGTCTAAGAAGACAGATCGCCAACGCAAGATCAATAAAGCTGTGATAGGTAAGAGCGATTTAGCCGTAGCTGTGTCAGAGAGTTATATGCAGCATGTCGATCACTATGGCAGGTACCGCTATGTACTGCGAAATGGGATCATGGATAAATTTGACGCTAGTGGTTGTCCTCTAGATGATAAATTCAGTATCTCATATGTGGGAGGACTGTATGGCGGTAGGAGAGACCCCTCTGTTGTGTTCAAGACCTTACAGCGACTCGTACAGCGCAATGAACTGGACCCGACTAAGCTCTCTCTTGTCTACGCAGGTAGAGAAGGAGGACTATATCAGGCGCTGGCTGCTAAGTATGGTTTGGGAGATTGTGTGGATAATCGTGGCCTCGTCTCTTTTGCAGCGTCTCAAAAGCTGCAACGATCTGCTCAAGTCAATTTGATGATCTCCTGGTCGTCCGGTGGTATGAGTACGTTTCCAGCTAAGTTTTACGAATATGTCAATGCGCGACGTCCCATCTTACTACTGGTCCTAGGTAATGAGGATACAGAGTTTGAAGCAATATTTAAGACCAAAGAGATAGGAGAGATGTTCTACGACCGAGAGCATAAGAAGTTGGAGCAGTACCTTGATCGACAATACAAGTCTTGGGACAGTGCAGGAGTTGTCCCATACGAGGGTAGCGAGGCAGATGTCGAAGAGTTTTATTGGAAGGATAGCTTCGCAGTGTTTGACCAGTACTTGAGAAAAATGTATCCCCAAAAATTTGGATAGTAATCACGTGATCCAATAACCACGGGTAGATGTATAGAAAAATAAAAATGCTACTTGGCTTGTGGTTAGTTAAAAACTCCTACTTTCAGTCTACTGGATTCTTAAAGTCTCAAAGTGCTAAGGCTGTACAGGATGTAGAGGGTCACCCTATTTCTTGGATGCCGTATTGCTTGGTAGCTTTTTTGAGAGGGCGGTTACACAAAGAGATTGTATTTGCGGAGTTTGGATCAGGTTATTTCACATTGTTTTTTGCGGAGCGGGTCAAGAGTACACTATCGATAGAGTCTGCAAAGGAGTGGGTAGATAAAGTCAAAGAAATGATTGGGCACCTACCTCAGTCAAATGTAGTCTTTCAAGATATCGACAATGGATATACTACTTATCTAGCCGATCAGTGCCAGGGTCAAAAATTTGATCTTGTGGTAGTGGATGGTCGTAAGCGAGTAGAGTGTATGATCAATAGTTTAGATGCGTTGTCTGATCTTGGTGTTTTGATATAGGATGACAGTGTACAGCTACGATATACTGAGGGTTTGGCTTACTTATATCAAGAGAGGATTCAAGGCTCTTACTTTTAGAGGTATAGCACGCATGACTTTATCCGAGCATAGTACGACGCTTTTGTATAGATCTGGTAATAACTGTCTAGGACTCTATGCGGTTGAGCGGGAGTGTGACTAGTACTAGGATCAATGACTCAGGAGTAGTTTGATAAAGACTTTGTTTGCAAGGATTGTAACAAATCCGCTGGTTAGAAACAATCTGCTCTACAGTGGGAGTAGTTTTATATTCCGATTGTTTAATTCCTTGTTGATGTTCAGCATAGCAGCAAGGATATTTAATATCGAGCAGTTTGGTCTGTTGTCCTTCTTTATAACCATCACTATGCTGATCTATACGGGTCTAGACTTTGGACATAGGATGATGGTAGTTCGAGATATTTCTGCTGCTCCAGAGAAGATAAAAAGCACATATCTCTTAGATAAGGTCTGGCTCAAGATTGCTGTATTTGCAGTAGTTGCCCTCTTCTTACTAGGTTATGCTGGATGGAAAGACTTTTGGGGTTACCATAAGATTATCGTTGTCTTACTCTTGATTACGGGTCTCGCCAAGGGACTCTGCAACTTATATTTTGCTGTTTTTCAAGGCCTTGTGCTATTCAGAAATGAGACGAAGAGCCTAGGTTTCTTCGTGATGTGCATAGGCCTGACGCTAGTAGCTAGTTATCTCAAGCCTTCAATTGCCGTCTTTACGACTGGATATGCGATTTCTGCTTTGTTGCAGCTAGCGTATACACATTACTTAGCTGTCCAAGATATTGAGCATTTCAGCCTACAGACGGTAATTGGTAGGTTCTGCTGGAGCTCCTTTAAAAATGAAGCGCGACTAGGAGCCGTGTTTGCTGGAATCGTTTTGGTGGAGATTGGTTTTAGCTCATCTGATTCTTTCTTTGTAGAGCACTATTATAGTGCCGAAGACTTAGGCTTTTTCGAAGGCTTTAAGAAGCTCTTTCTAGGGCTCAATGTATTTGCAATGATATTGGCCGTAGCGGTGTTTCCTGAGGTAAGTAAGAGATTACAGTCAGATGCTAGGGTAGGCATTGTATTTGTTGGGAAGACTTTTGTTTTGTTGGCCATTACTGGTTTGTCGATAGTGTTAGTTTATAGCTTGTTTAATGAATTGATTATAGATATTATCTTCGGAAGTCAATTTGCAATACTCAGAAAGTGGGATTCTTATCTCATTATGATTGTTTTAGCTAGTTATTTCAGAGTCGCTCCAAATTTATACTTCGTAGGCTCTAAAAAAGAAAGTTACCGATTTTGTCTTTCTGGATTGTTTATGGTGGTTGAGATCTTTTTGTTCTTGACTATTTTACAAGGTAGCGCAGAGGTAGAAGAGGCAATTAAGTTAATTACATATATACACATTGGGTTGACGGTTGCTGGTCTTTTGGTAGCTTTGATTGCAAGCTCGAGACAATATCGATTACATAATAATGTAGTATGTTAATGAAAGTGATGCAACTCTTATCGTGCCTGGCACTCATTTATTGTTTTGCTGGGTGTAAGTCTAGCAAAACCCTAGATGTCGATACTACTACCATGATAAATGTGCTAGAGTATGGCATAGTAAGTGATGCCCATAAAGATCAGACCAAAGCAATTCAGGTATTATTTGATAAGTACCGCTCAGTTGGTTCATTCTATTTTCCTAAGGGAACATACCTTATCGAGTCACTAGATATCTATCCTGGCATTCACGTTATAGGAGATGGGCAAGCCCTTTTTCTTAAAAAACCGCAGTCTGGTAAGTTTAGCAGAATGCTGAATTCATCAAAGTATTGCTTTAAGACACCATATAATGCCGCTAAAATAGTCATCAGAGGAATCAACTTTGACGGTAATAGGCAGCAGCAGGGCCCCTACAGTGATTACGAGCTGGAGCATCAAGCAATGATTTTCGTCACGGGCAACCCTGAATATGCACAGAGGCTTAATCTTGAAATCAGTAATTGTAATTTCCGTGATGGCGTGGCGGACGCTATTTCTATCTGGAAAAATGTGAATGCGAGTATTGACTCTATCAATGTGACAGACGTGTTCAGGGGAGCGATTACGATCACGGGTGGTCATACAGTGGTAAAGGCTTCGTCACTGGTTGCAGGGGGGGATACTCACAAGACTGGTGTGGATATTGAAGTTGATAGTCCTGGCTATGGTGTTAGTATGGCTACAGATGTGCACTTTTCTGATTTTGTCTTAGATGGTGACTTTGATGTCAGTGCCAAGCATGGTGGTAAACTACTGTGCGAGCGAATGAAAGTACTAGGGCCTCCATTGAATATATATGGACTGGAGGCGGTCATCGAAATCAGAGATAGTGAGATACATACTGGTCACCTCCATGAATGTAAAGTCATGTTTCCGACGGACTTGAAAATTATAAACACAGACTTCTACATAGCACAGCCTACAGCTCCAGAATCTGTAGCAGCGGCTTTGAATATCTATTGGAACACGAGTTACCGAAAGACTAGAGGTAGTAAAGTGGTAGTGGATGGGTGTAACTTCTACTATAAAGGGGTCAACAACGAAAGTACCATCAATGGTATCTTCGTAAATATCGATGACAAGGCACTAGAGAATACACTAGAGGTAAAAAACTCATCATTTAAAGGAGACTTTGATCGCAACATAGCCCTCGATCGTGGTGGTAGTGTCGAGCTAGACAATGTGATTTTTGATGGCGATGTGGGACTACATCTTTCGTCTACTGCCAAGTATCACTATCAGGCTTCCATAGGTAAGATCTCGGCAAAGTCTAAAGAGACGACACAAGTGTCGTACGCGGATGATAAAGCTAATCAACTGAGCTTAAAGCAGCCAGTTTCGAGTATCAAAGGACGCGGTGGTGCAGGCAAGACGAATGTCCTAAAGTCTTATTGATCATGGCGAAATTAGTTAGAATAACAACGGTTCCGATATCGCTGGAGTACCTGATAACGGGTCAGATGAGGTATATGTCTGATCGTGGGATGGAGGTCGTAATGATGAGTGCTGATGGCCCTGAGATAGACAAGGTCAAGGCCTTCGAAGGCTGCCCGCATGAGATAGTGCCGCTTACTAGAACAATCACGCCTAATCAAGACCTTAAGGCGCTATGGATTTTGTATCGAAAGCTAAGGCGGCATGCTCCAGAGATAATCAATAGTCATACTCCCAAAGCAGGATTGATAGGCATGATGGCAGCTTGGCTAGCAAGGGTGCCCATAAGATTGCACACCGTTGCAGGTCTGCCGCTGGAGTCAGCGTCTGGTTTTAATAGAAAATTTCTATCTGCAATTGAATCGCTCACGTACGCGTTTGCTACAGAAGTCTTGCCCAATAGTCTTTCTATGCTGGACTATATACGAGAGCATGTAGCAGTAAAGGATGCTAAGCTAAACATCATTGGTGTCGGCTCTAGTAATGGTATAATACTCGATGACTACTGCTTATCGTCTCTAGATGATAAAGTGCTAGCCGATGTCAAAAAGCAGATTGACTATGATCCGGCTTTGACGTACTTATTATTCGTAGGTCGAGTAGTAGTCGATAAAGGTATCGAAGAGTTAGTCAATGCATATGTAAAGTATGCGGACAAGCATGAGGGAGTCCGCCTCATCATCACCGGCGAGACAGAGGAGGATTTATACCCATTGCCGGAGTATACGACAGCGCTGATCGAAAACAGGTCTGATATAATTGCGACAGGCTTTTCGAGACATGTAAAGTACTTCATGCACCTGTCAGATCTATTCGTGTTCCCATCATACCGTGAGGGCTTACCCAATGTGCTGATGCAAGCAGCGCTTATGCAACTACCTATAGTAGCTAGTCGAATTATCGGTAACGTCGATATAGTGGATCACGGCGAAAATGGATTCTTGGCGACTAAAGGTTCCGTACCCGAGTTAGTAGAGGGTATAGATTACTTGCTTGCTAATCCAGATGTGAAAGCACAATATAAAAATCGTCTTTACAAAAAAGTTAGAACTAAATTTGACCGACGATATGTTCAAGAAGAAGTTTACCGCAATTATTTGCGCCATCTTAACGAAGTGACCAGATGAATATAATCTCTGACCTGGCAAAGGTCGTATATGAAATTCTAGATGAAGAGGGTCAGACAGTAGATTTGACTCCTGAGACAAGTCTACGAGATGACCTTGGTCTTGATAGTTTGCAGCTTGCACAACTCACCGTGGAGATAGAGGATCAGTATGATGTCGATGTCTTCGAGGATGGTATGGTAGAGACTATCGGTGATATACTAAAGAAAATACAAGGGGCTGAGTGATAGAGATATCTGACTTGCAGGAGTACCTGTCAGGGGTAGCGTTTATTGATGCCCACATTTTAGAAGAAGACTTATTACAAGCCAGTGCACAACTCCTGTCTTGTCTGCTACACTCACAAGATGTATATTTTTATGACACTGCTGAACAAGTCAGATTTAAACCAACGGACTTTTCTTTAGATAGTGTTAGGTCATCCCTGCTAGCATCTACTTCTACCTTGCATTTCAAAACGTCAGGTACGACGGGTAAGCCAAGGACAGTATCTCAAGACATCAAAATACTCTTAAAAGGGGTCAGACATAGCGCAGAGCTCGATGACGCAGTATGGGGCTTTTGCTATAGCAGCCGTCATATCAGTGG
The DNA here is from genome assembly GCA_964389475.1 of uncultured Saprospiraceae bacterium. Lineage (GTDB taxonomy): Bacteria > Bacteroidota > Bacteroidia > Chitinophagales > Saprospiraceae > CAYMFD01. The sequence goes on along the minus strand of CAYMFD010000064.1, from coordinate 2,621 downwards.
TGTACTATTACTACTGCAGGCTTGGATGACAGGTTCTCCCGTAGTAGATCTACGTAACTTAAGCAGGTCAGCATTGACAGATCGTCTTAAAGAATATAAGGTTACGCATATCAGTGCACCAGCTACTTTTTACAGGATGGTGTGTCCACTCGACTGTCCTGTGGATACACTAGTGAAGGTGTCTAATGGAGGAGAACCGTTCGATACCACTATGGTCGACGCAATCTCTGCTTCATTTCCCAATGCTCATATACGCAATGTATACGCTACCACAGAGTTTGGATCTTTACTCGTCTCCAATGGAGTTAGTTTTCAGATTCCGACTAGGCTTACTGGAGTAGTCAAGATTGTAGATAATACGATCCATGTGCATCGATCTAGGATGGCGCTTTCTGTTGATTTTGAAGGAAACTGGTATGATACGCAGGATCAGATAACTTGGATCGATCAGCATACTTTCAGTATTTCGGGTAGGGTCAGCGAACAAGTTAAAGTGCTAGGGCACTTGGTTTCACTTCGAAAAGTAGAGTCTGCTATCAATGCTTTACCAGATATACTTATTAGTCGAGTTCAATCATCACCTCATCCAATCTTTGGGAACCTGCTCAGTGCAGAGGGCGTACTAGAGGCCGGATGTGAGACAAATAAGAAAGGAATCAAGAAGCAATTAGGCTTAGAATTGCGCGACTATGAAGTTCCATCTAGAATTATAATAGTCGATAAGATAGAGACTACGTATACAGGAAAGTTAGCGAGATCATAACGCTATTCACAAGGATTTATGTGCTAGATATATCACTTTTGTCAGCATTGCACACTACTTATAAATAATCTGTTACATGCCAAATTTCCTACTTACTGGTGCGACTAAGGGACTAGGACTAGAAGTTGCTAAGTCTATTATCGGTCATGATCAGAGTAATGTCGTTTATGGCTTGAGTCGTACTAATTCGGAGGCTTATAAAGAGTTGCAACTAAGGGCTCCCGAGAGAGTACATTTCTTGAGTTATGATTTGTCTGATGTTGACAGTCTGAAACAGGTCGTCTTTAATGATTTTATTGGGAAGAAAGTCCCTATTCATGGGTTTGTTAACAATGCAGCCCTTGCATACGATGATATCGTGACAAATTTGCAGATGCAGCCACTTGAGGAAATGTATAAGGTCAATGTTTTCGCACCCATGATGATCACCAAGTGGGTATTGCGTAGTATGCTATTACATAAGATCGAGGGTAGTATCGTACATATATCTAGTATTAGTGTACACACAGGTTATAAAGGCCTTGCTATGTATGCTAGTACCAAAGGAGCATTAGAGGCATTCAGCAAAAATACTGCAAGAGAATGGGGTAGCCTAGGTATACGGTCCAATGCACTAGTCGCAGGGTTTATGGAGACGAGTATGAGTGCAACATTGTCCAATGAGCAGCGTACAAGAATCTACAAGCGTACCGCACTCAAGCAGGCGACAAGTAAAACTTCCGTCGCTCAGATGGTTACGTTTTTATTATCAGATTCAGCGACTTCGGTTACTGGGCAAAATATTCATGTCGACTCGGGGACTATATGATTAGCAATCTATTAAAGCGCAAAGCCTATTAATAGTCAGTATATTATGTCAGATATGTCTGATCACCGTATCTTGGTCTACGAATGTTCTACCAAAATAAGGTGATATTAGCGTTTACGACTTTTAGAAGTATGGCGCTACGATACATTAGGCAGATTTATTTTGCTACCTTAACTAACAGATGATCGATCAATACCCAATAAACCTATTTGTTTCACGCTGATGCCATAATGATATGAAGAAAAAGCTACTGCTGATTTTGGGTCAAGAGGGAACGGCTGCTGAGCTAAAGGAGTATACTGCTCAGCATGATTCAAAGTTTGATGAAATTAAAAAGGAAGCGGCTTTCGGGGATGTTGATTTTCTGGATCATATCAGAGATTTGAGTATTTCTTATGATATCTATTACATTTTTGGCTTTGTCTACAATGAATATCGAGATGCATGCCTCAAGTGCCTTGATCAAATAGAAGCCAAGCCATACACCTTTGTTCATCCAGAAGCTTTTGTAGCAGAGTCGGCGACGATTTCTAATGGGTGTTATATTGGCCCAAATGCAACGATTGCTCCTTTTGCTGTTCTAGAGCCCTTTGTAATGGTTAATATTAATGCTAGTGTTGGGCATCACAGTATCTTGAGGCAGCATGTTTCGGTTTTGCCTGGAGCTCGTATATCGGGTAAGGTCGAGATTGGAGCACGGAGTCTTGTTGGGTCCAATAGCGTGTTATACCAAGGTATTATTATCGGTGAAGACAATCTGATCGATGCTATGACGTACATTAAGAGAGATTTACCGCCAGGTCAGATAAGCTATGGTGTCAAGAGTAACTCGATTAAGCGGGTCTAGTTTTAGGTCAAGATACTTAGTTGTCACGTTGGCCTTGTTGCATACGAAGAGAGTGGCCTAGCGAAGTCACTGGACTATGGATCAATTCTGATAGTATTTGATAATAATCGTCTTTCTACTGGGTTATGTGTCTATTGGTGCCAACTCCTTTGTAGGAGCTGGAGCGGTTTTGATACCTGGTGTAAATATTGGGAATAATGTGA
>CAYMFD010000063.1:0-21298 GCA_964389475.1 uncultured Saprospiraceae bacterium | reverse complement strand
GAATGACAATTAATGTGGCTACTAAACCTATCATGTCAAAGTGTATATTTAAAATTCCGCCCCATAATAGGAGCCATTTATTCTTTACTAATAATTAAACCACGTGGTGGTGAAGGCTCTCCTCTAAGTAAGGATCGTTCTTCGCTACAAGTGGTGCTTTGCTCAATGCCGTCAATGCGACGAATAAAAACAAACCTAAGAAACCAAGCATAGTACCGAACTCCAGCAAACCTGGTAGTGAGAAACCACTCACAAAATGAGAAGCATGCTCTGCACCATGTGCCGCACCTTCTGCTGCGTGTCCATGATCATGTCCATGACCTGCAACAGCATGTGATGTATGTAGCACACCAGGCTTGATCATCAAGAAGTAATCCCACCAGTGGCCTACAAAGACTAGAATTGCTACTAGACCTAGCGAACCAAACTTTCTCTTGGTGTCATTTCTCATGAGAACAAAGAATGGTAAGACGAAGTTGATCACCAAATTGCCATAAAACAATATCGGATATTCCTCTTCTCGTAACTTGAAGTAACCTGTCTCCTCACCCACATTACCATACCAGATCAACATGTACTGGCTAAACCATAGGTACATCCAGAATACAGAGAAACCAAACAGGAACTTACCTAGATCATGCATGTGATCAGCGGTTACGTTTTCATAGTATCCATTGGCCTTGAGGAAGAGTAGCACAAGAATGGTCAGCGCCATCATAGCTACGAACCAACTTGCTGTCGCATACCAAGCAAACAAGGTACTATACCAGTGAGCATCAATACTCATGATCCACTGCCATATGACTGCTGCACTACTAAAACCCGCGATAGGCAAGAATGCTGCAGAATACTTACGTAGCGTCTGATGGTGCGAAAAGCCGCTATCACCACCATTCACATCCTCATCTAAAGAGACTTTACGCATCTTGACTGCGAAGAAGGTCCATGCACCTACAATCAGTAAGGTAGAAAGCATGTACCAATTCTTATTAAGGAAGCCCTTCTTATGGTTGAGTATTTCATCGGTAGCCACACTCGCGGCATCATTCCAGTGATAGAGGTGGTTAGCACCAAAGTAGGTCGACACTGCAAGTATGATCATCAGTATGAAACCAGGAATCAAGAAGAGCGAGAATGCCTCCCAGACTCTTTTAAATAGTGTTGCCCAACCAGCATAGGCTGTAATACACACTGCTATAAAGAACAATGCCATAAAGCTGATACCCGTGAAAAATACAGCGTTGTGCAATAGGTTAGACCAAAAGCGGCTGTGTAAGTGATCACCGGCGAACCAGCTCATACCCAAACATATCGCTCCTATGGCCATGAAGGCTAGAAGTGTAGTTTTGGTCCTGCCGCTAAAAACAAATTGGTTCATATTCAATATTTCAACAAAAGCACTAGGCCTTCAGTGGTTGAGTTAATCGTTGTTTTCTACTAGTGTTGGCCGTGATCATCATGACTGTGGCCGTCTCCGTGACCGTGATCCCCATGGTCATGACCATCGTGCCCGTGATCATCATGGTCGTGACCTTCGTGTGAGTCGTGACCGTGACTATCATCGTTTCCATGTCCGTCGTGTCCGTGGTCATCGTGACCGTGAGCACCGTGGTGCTTAGCACCTGCGTATGGCGCATACTTATCGACTGCTGCCATGTGTACATTAAGACTAGGGGTACCAGCATCGCCAGCTGGCATCTCTACACTATTCAATGTGTTAGCATATTGGTTGTAATCCGCTTTTAGTTCATCAGCCTGTAAAGATCTGATGTAGTGGATCACCTGCCATCTTTCTTCGTAGCTAAGCTTATCGGCGTAAGCACCCATAAGGTTACGACCATGCATGATGGCATGGTAGTATCGACCATTGGTAGCCGTAAGGTGCTCCTCTAGCAGGAAGTTAGCAGGCTGTGCAGGATATACACCACCATCATCTCTAACTAGATAGCCAGCGCCATCTCCTTTATCACCATGGCAGATGCCGCAGAATACATCGTATAGCTCTTCACCTCGTTCTAGGCCGTCCTCTGTGATGGGGAAAGGATTGTCTACGATCTCAGCCATTGCTCTCGCACGACCATCTTCGGTATTCTCATAGTAGTAAGGTACGCTACCGTTAAGTGGTACTGACTGTCCGTTATCCTGACTCACGCCTTTGTAAGCAGCAAGCTTCTTAGTAGCCGCAGACTTATCTGCAGAAAACTGGTAAGCTGACTGGCCACGTGGCACTGTACCCTCTACTGGGGTGCGAGCTTGAGCATACTTGTAATACTCCTCTTCACTACCCCAGGTATTGTGGTAGTAGTAGTTGTAGTGATTCGACTCATAAGCTACTGAGTGTGCCATATCAGGCATGTACTCACTACCAGGGTTATTAGTCCCCGGTTGCTGACAAGAGGCAAGAACCACTGCAAGCACTAGCGCTAAGCCGAATGTTTTATAATTACGCATATTGATCATGATGCTTTGTCTCTTATATGGTTTTGTTACCAGTCTCTGCAGCGCCTGTAGCTGTAAAAAATGCTGAAGCCGTACCACCGTCTACCTTAGACTGATCAAAGGCTAGGCAAAACTTATCGTCCGTAATACGGTCATCCAATGTAGGGTTCGTCACTCCTGGTCCTAGTCCACATACGATGTAGAATGAAACCACCATACCGATCGCAGCAAACAGTACTGTCAACTCAAAAGTGATCGGGATGAATGCCGGTACAGACCAGTAAGGCTTACCACCGAAGATAATAGGCCAGTCCTTGGTAAAAATCCACGTCATACCCAAGAAGGCAGTCAGCGTACCGATAGCTCCGAAGACAAATCCAGCGATGTGTAGTCTCGACTCAGACAAGCCGAGCAACGGATCCAAACCGTGCACTGGGAACGGCGTGTAGACGTCCATAATGTCTAGATGGTCAGAGTTGGCTTGCTTGATCGCTCTCATCAAGTCCTCCTCATCATTATAGAGACCGTAGACCACGTCTTTTGTACTAGATGCCATTACTTATATTTTAAAGTAGTTACTACCTATTTTATTAATTAATGCGCCTCGCCTACTGATGTAGACTGCTCCTTGTGTGCATGTGTAGCATTAGGGCCCACATACTGATCACCACCCGTCTTAAGGATACTCTTAATCTCCGCTACTGCAACTACTGGAGCTACACGACTAAAGATCAGGTATAGTGTAAAGAATACACCCAGTGTACCAAGGAAGATACCTATCTCTACCCATGTAGGAGAGTAGTAACTCCAACTACTAGGGATGTAATCTCTAGCTAGTGTGGTAGCAATAATTACAAATCGCTCAAACCACATACCGATATTGATAAAGATCGACATGAAGAAGGTAAGCATTACGTTTCGTCTCCAAGATTTCTTCCAGAACACCTGTGGTGATAGTACATTACAGAACATCATACCAAAGTATGACCACCAGTATGGCCCGAGAGCTCTATTAAAGAAGGCGAACTGCTCATAGATATACCCTGAGTACCATGCTATGAACAGCTCGGTCAAGTAAGCCACACCGACAATTGTACCTGTCAGTAGGATGACCTTATTCATCGACTCGATGTGCTCTATCGTGATATAGTCTTCTAGCTTGAGCAACTTACGTGTGATAATCATCAGCGTAAGTACCATCGCGAAACCTGAGAAGATCGCTCCTGCTACAAAGTAGGGAGGGAATATCGTCGTGTGCCAGCCTGGTATAACGGATGTAGCAAAGTCAAAACTTACAATCGTGTGTACAGATAGTACGAGTGGAGTAGCTATACCCGCTAGGATAAGCGAGAGTGACTCCCAACGCTGCCAGTGCTTAGCAGAACCCGTCCATCCAAATGAAAGGAAGTTGTAGATCTTACGTCTAAAGCCTTTAGCTCTATCTCTTACCGTTGCGAAATCAGGTACTAGACCTGTGTACCAGAACAATAGCGATACCGTGAAATAGGTCGAGATGGCAAAAACGTCCCAAAGAAGTGGGCTGTTAAAGTTAGGCCATAGTGGACCACGTGTATTAGGATAAGGGAAGATGAACATCGCCATCCATATACGTCCCATGTGTATCAGAGGGAACTGACCCGCACAGATAACGGCAAAAATCGTCATCGCCTCTGCTGCACGGTTTACCCCGGTACGCCACTTCTGTCTAAATAGTAAGAGGATCGCTGATATCAAGGTACCTGCGTGACCGATACCTACCCACCATACAAAGTTGGTAATATCCCAACCCCAGTTGATCGTCCGGTTAAGGTTCCACGTACCGATACCTTGCCAGATCGTCCATAGAACGGTAAAGACAAATAAGCCTAAGAAACTGACGGATATGATCATACCTATTACCCACGATAAAGGCGGCGCCTTCTCCGTTGGTGATACCAAGTCTTCGGTAATCTGATGATACGTCTTAGACCCAGTAACTAATGGTGGTCTGATAGGACTAACTGGAGCACTCATATATTTATCTTAAGATCGTTCTTTTTTATCAATATCTAACTCTATTACCTACGATACGGCATCGAATGAATCGTCTCTGTTGTTGACTTTCATCGTATAAGTCACAGACGATCTCACGTTCACCTCCTCTAGGGCAATATAATTAAGCGGTGAGGCAAGCTTGGCATTAAGCTGTCCACCTTTATCGTTCATATCTCCGAATGTGATCGCACCTGCAGGACACGCTGTCTGGCAAGCCGTACGTACATCGGCATCTCGTAGTCTTCTACCCTCTAGCTTAGCGGTCAACTTACCCTCCTGGATACGCTGTACGCAGAAGCTACACTTCTCAATAACACCACGGCTACGAACAGTGACATCTGGGTTAAGTACCATACGTGTGAGGTTATCCGCACCGAATGGAATCTCCTCATCAGCAATCTTTGGTTGATTACCAGGGAATATGTCTGCCGTCGTGTAGTCTAACCAGTTAAAGCGTCTCACTTTGTACGGGCAGTTGTTAGCACAGTAACGTGTACCGATACATCTATTGTAAGTCATCTGGTTAAGACCCTCACTACTGTGATTGGTCGCATTTACTGGACATACATTTTCGCACGGTGCATTATCACAGTGCTGGCACATCATCGGCTGATAGACAACATTGGGATTCTCTGCATCACCGTAGTAGTAACGGTCGATACGTAACCATGTCATCTCGTGGTGTCTAGACACCTCTTTCTTACCTACAACTGGCACATTGTTCTCTGCCATACATGCTACAGTACATGCTCCACAGCCTGTACAAGCATTAAGGTCGACGTGCATACCCCAGTGGTGACCGTTCTCGTACTGGTAGTCAAAACCACCATAGATCTGGTTTTCGTTGAGGTGCTGTGCATGTGCACGCTTCTCTAGCATGCGATCTAGGTCTTCTTTGAGCTCATTGACAGATGTGGTATACATCACAGATCTGTCGGTAAGTGCACCTTGGAAACCCTGATCTACTAGTCCGTAGCTCACAGTTACCAATGCAGCTTCATCGGCATTGATCGTCTCACCTGTCTTAGCGTCTTCACCTTCCACACCGTAAGTATGGTGGTACTGTACGCTAGAGTAGTGCTCTTCTTTTCCTTTGCTATCAGATACCGCTACATTGGTATTGTAGTAGTGAGTATATCCATTAGCTACTGTACAGCAGTCATTTACATCTACACCTACTCCGCTACCTACTGGCCCTGCATCACGACGACCGTGACCTAGCGCTAGAGCTACAGTACCAGGCATCTGGCCAAATTGCTGTAGCACGGGTACTGTTACTGTCTTGTCCCCAATGGTTACTTCTGCTAGATCGCCATCCTTTAAGTCATTAAGACCTAAGAATGTACGGACACCATCAAAGTTAACAGGCACAGCGAGGTAGTTACCCCATGAAGTACGTGTTACCGGATCTGGCATCTCTTGTAGCCAAGGGTTGCTGGCATGTTGACCATTACCGAGGGCTACTGGCTCGTAAAACTTAATCTCTAGATCAGAAGATGATGGCTTAGTCAGGCCGCTGATCCCCGCTACACTTCCCACATAGGCAGGCGCATCGCCAACTGGCACGTTTATAACACCGTCCTGCAGAGCTGAATCCCAGAAAGGCTGGAATGATGTCATCTCTGTCTGATTAGCAAACACGGCCTCTTGCCAGTGCTGCTTCATGTATTCGAAGTATGGTTGCTCTGCCGTCTTGACCAGGTCATTACCACTCCATGTGAGGAAGCTAGTACCGGCGGCTCTAGTCTCAAACAATGGTCGGATGGTAGGCTGGATCACGGATAAGTGACCACGCTTTGGCATAGCATCACCCCATGATTCTAGACCGTGGTGTATAGGTGCTATGTGCTTACAGAGTCTTGATGTTTCGTTGATCTCATAGGCTACTGCCACTGAGTTAGGCACTTTAGCTATTGCTGCAGCTAAGGCCTCTCCTTTAGCAGATGCATATACTGGATTGCAGTCATGCACGATCAGGCTGGTTATACGACCACTGTTGATCTTTGCTATCAGGTCATCCACCTGCTTGTCACTACCCTGTCGCTGCATAGAAGCATGCGCTAGGTCTATCGTCGCACCGAAGTTACCGAGTGCATTGTTGATCGCATTGGCTAGTCTCTGGTTAGATGGGTTGTTACTACCACTCACCACGATACTCTTACCAGCTGCTGCTTTAAGCTCATTAGCTACTTTGTCAAGCACCTTCTTGGCCTTGTTATTGATAGCACCTGGCACACTTACACCACCTACGATCTTACTTGCCAGGTATGCAATAGCGGCATCTTGCTCACTAGGCTTGACGAGTACTCTGTTATCAGCGTTAGAGCCAGTAATCGACATATGTGACTCTACCTGTATGTGTCTAGACATACTCGGCTTATTAACATCTTTGATCTTACGACCTTCAGAGTACGCCTTAGTGTATTCTACTGGTGATACCCAAGTACCTAAGAAATCAGCATCAAAACTGACGATGACATCTGCCTTATCAAAGTGATAAGAAGGAATGATACGCTGACCAAAGTCCTGCTCTGCTGCATCTAGGATACCAGCGTAGGATACAGCATCTGTCGTAAATACTTCGACGCCACCTATCTTATTACCGAAATCTTCTACTACTTTTTGCAATGTAGGGCTGATGATGGTACTCGTTAACACAGCAGTCTTACCTCCTGTAAAACCAGACATCACGGCCTTATCTAGTGCAGACCAGTTAGTCGGCATCGAGGCGCCATTATCCATAGATAGTGGGCCTTTGATTCTATTGGTATTATAAAGACCTAGTACATAGGCCTGTGCTCTAGCTGAGGTACCACCCTTGGTGATATCACTAAGGCTATTACCCTCTATCTTGATAGGTCTACCCTCTCGTGTCTTGACTATAATAGATACATAGTCCCCTGCATCTACGTACGAACTCGCATAGTACGTCGCAACACCTGGTACGATTTCGTCTGGCTTAACGACATATGGAAGGGCACGCTTGACAGGTACATCACAGCCTGCGGCAACGGTAGCGGCTCCTAGACCGAAACCTAGAAACTTAAGAAAGTCACGACGACCTCCCTTTACATTTTCACTTACCTCTGCGTTAGACAGTCCATCTAAGATAGATGTACTACCAGTAAACTCCTGCTGTGCCTCCTTGATGAAGGCTTCGTCTCTGGTAAGGTCTTTTTGTCCTACCCAAACATTTTTAGAGTTACTTTTCATTTATATCGTATAGTTAAATTCGCTATGATGGTTTGCTCTTACTATGATGCTCCTAGTAGTGACACTTTTGGCACTCCAGACCGCCGATATCAGCGACTGTAACCTTCTCTCTTTCTTTCTGGTCTATCTCCTCCTGGTAGTTGACGTAACTCGTGTAGTACGCATTACCATCGAAGTCTACCTCTGTCTGTCTGTGACAGTTGATACACCATCCCATGCTGAGTGGTGACATCTGCTGTACGACATCCATCTCTTCTACATTACCATGGCATGTCTGGCACTCTACCTTACCTACGGAGACATGCTGCGCATGGTTAAAGTACACGTGATCAGGTAGGTTGTGGATACGTACCCACTCGATAGGACCTCTAAAATCTGTCTTCTGCTCATTGGTCAACGACCTTACAAGTCCCTCCCACTGCTTGTCAACCATTCGATTTTCTTCAGCGCCTAAAAACTCTACATCGTCATCGTTAGCTACTAGCTGCTCACCCATCCATGTCTTAAAGATCATCTCGATAGAGTCAGTAGCCATCTCGTCGTAGTTCTCAAAGTACTTCCCGTCTGCAGGGTTATAACCTATAGAAGCGTATATCTTGCTCAACTCAGCCGTACCATACTCACTGCCATAGCGTATAGCTGTGTGGCAGTTCATACATGTATTAGTTGCTGGGATGACGCTGTGCTTAGATCTTCTAGCCCCATCGTGGCAGTACTGGCACTCGATCTTGTGTAGACCTGCATGTGTTGCATGGCTAAAATGTATGGGCTGGTCTGGTTGGTAACCTTGCTGTCGACCTAGGTTAGTCGCTCGATTTACCGTCGTGTAACCACCAAGTATGACTAGAGCGAATACAGCGAAGAGGATCATACCCTTGCTCGTAAGCGTTTGGAGTAGTGTTCTATCTTCGACTAGTCTGCCTTCTTTAGCAGCTGCAAGTTTGTCTAGGTTATTAACGATACGTGATAGCAACAATGCTAGGAAGCCCAGGAGTGCTGCTAGACCAATATACAACCACTTATTAGGCTCTTTTTTGACGCCAGACACTTGTTCAGCAGCTACCGCTACACCTGCTTGCACACCGTAGGTTCCTTCGTACATACCATCGATGTAAAGGAGTAGACTTGCAATATCATCATCAGTGAGATCAGGGAAATTAGTCATCACAGTGGGCTTCCACTGATCCCATAGCTCTAGGGCTCTTGGGTGACCCTCCGCAACCATTGCTTGCGAATACCTGATCCATCGATAAAGATCTTCTTCGTTATCCCATCGCTCACGAACACCACCTAGAGCAGGACCCGTAAGGTTAGTCTTCATGTTCTTAGCGTGACACTGGGCACAGTAATTTTTGAAAAGCGTCTTTCCGGAGTCCGCTGACGGCTGTGCTGCTGCGAGGGCAGCAACAAAGAAAAGACAGACGGTCAGGATGTGTTTTATACTAAGCACTCTTGCTTGCATGCGTTCTATCATTGTACGAGTAACCTATTAAATTGCGCAAAATAGGCGAAGACAGACTTCGCCCTAGTGCACCACAAAAATAGAATTACGAATGGGGATCAACAACAAGGCTGATTGTGAATTTCTATTTAGATAACATCTAAATAAGGATTTAGTACTAACACGCCACCTAGCACTCAGGTATTCAGTGCCTTACGGCTGAGGTCTTGGCAAAGAGATTACCCTTTAATGCTTAGGATCTTCACCTCTACACGTTGATTCTTGCGGTTAGCAGAGCGACTAGTTCCCTTGTCTATCGGATCTCGCTTACCATATCCTTTGTACTCGATCCTACCCTTAGCTATACCTTTGTCATACAGGTATTTAGCTACGTTCTTGGCACGATCGGTACTCAGCCTGTCACAGTACTCTGCGCTAGGTATCAAGTTGGTATGCCCGCCTATCTCTACTCGCACCTTACTGTTCTCTTTTAGGAAAAAGAAGAGCTCATCAAGGACCTCGTGGCTCTCTAGCTTGACAGCTGAGCTATCGGCGTCAAAGTAAAGCTCATTGATACGAAGCTTCTGGCCTATGTTGACCTTGGCGATGTCTAGTTCAGGCAAGAACTTGTCTCTGCCGACCTGCACATACGCCTTGACCGTACAGCCATTTGCATCAGCTGCATTGATCTCATACTTTCCATAGCGTAAGTTGGCCATAGAGAGGCCCGTCTTGCCATGCGACCAACTAGCCTTGTATGGAGCTACCCCACCACTTATGGCAATGACGGCCTTACCGTCCGACTTACCGGGGGCACTTATACGATCGACGGACACTACATCGACCACTAATGGACTGGGTGCCTTAAGGTCTACAGAGGCTACGAAAGTAGCATTGTACTTATCCGTAACCGTCACGGTGTACTCGCCACCCTCTAGGTTATCAGGACTGGCACCTCTCATAGATCTATCGCTCCACTGAAACTTATATGGCTTGGTACCGCCGCTAACAGATACCTTGAGCCGACCATCACCTATGTCAGCACATCTAGGTGCTTTATCAACGATGATAGCTCCTGCCAGCTGCTCTGCTACGATATCGCTAAAGAGGATACGGAAGAGTCCACCCTCTTGGGTGCCGATCCATATGTTGTCATTCTTGTCACAGGCTAGACTGATACATCGCTTGCTGATCAGGCCTGCATCATCGGCGTAGGACTCAATCTCCTCAGTATAAGGATTATAGCGGACGAGTATATCACTTGCGAAGTATATCCTGCCCTTACTGTCAAAGACAAAGTCATTAAGCTGTCCCTGGAACAACTTGTCGTCTAAGCCTACGGCGATTAATCGTCCAAACTTACTGATGATATACATGTCTTGATCCGTGATGAACCACTGACCCTCGCTATTCTCTCTCGATACGGTCACTCGCTCTCCCTTGAAGTCATTGCGCCACTTATCACCCGTCACCTCGACAGATCCGTCGTCGGTACCTACCCACAGCTTACCCAGCTCATCGGCCCTGACGAAGTGAACGACATCAGATCGGAGCTTGCTATTCTTCTTGTTGAAGTGTTTAAACTTACCCGTACTCGGTCTGTAGTGATAGATCCCTTCTGTGGTGGCCACCCATACGACACCATTGTAATAGTCGATATCGTTGATAATAGCCGAGGCGGAAGGTAGGTCTATCCGCTCGCCACTAGCGACCTCGTACAGCTCTGTAAGGCCTGCAGCGTAGGCTAGCCCCTTCTTATCAATCGTTACGTCCTGTATGTTGATGCCAGATAGGTAGGACTCTGGTTGACGCTGTATGCTATGTATACGATGTATGCCACTATTAGTACAAAACCAAATAGCATTGTCTTTGTCAACCTCGATACTCGCCACCTTCATACTGGCATCGAGCATCTCATAACGTAAGATAGATATCTGCTCCTCAGTAGGCGCCTCTTCCTGACCAAAAGACACAAGTACTGAAAACAAGCAGATGATTAAAGTAAAGAATCTATAGCTCAAACTACTCTTGAAATTTATAATCATCGATTGATCAAATGTACAAACATATGATAAGCATATGCTTACTAGTAGGACGATTCCTTCGTTCGCATTAGTATTAAGGCTTAGTTAAGGCGCTTGATTTTTATCACTGAGTCTAGCAAAGAAGGATGTCACGCCACAAAAACCAATGCTATCTGGCTGCAAAATGGTTACTTTTGCAAACTTTTGCGTTCAAGGCGTGTGTTACAACTGCTCCTGAACCACCGATATCCTAGAAATAGTCAAATAACAACCATATGAGAACGAAGCTGTCCATGTTTGATTTTGAGCTACCAGAAGAACTGGTCGCCAAGTATCCTGCCCCTAACCGTGATGAGTCTAGACTGATGGTCGTACACCGTGACAGTGGCAAGATCGAGCACAGGACCTTTAAGGATGTAATTGAGTACTTCGATGACGAAGACACCTTCATATTTAACAATACCCGCGTATTTCCAGCACGTCTCTTCGGTATGAAAGAAAAGACAAATGCTAGGATCGAGGTATTCTTACTCAGAGAGCTCAACAGCAGTGCTAGACTATGGGACGTGCTCGTTGACCCTGCAAGAAAGATCAGAGTTGGCAACAAGCTGTACTTTAACGATAAGGATGGTAATGTAGCCCTAGTTGCCGAGGTCGTAGATAACACGACGAGCCGTGGACGTACGATCCGATTTAGCTACGAGGGTAGCGATGAGGACTTCCGTACGCTACTCCGCTCGCTAGGTACGACGCCACTACCTAAGTACCTCGGCAGAGAGGCTGAAGCCATCGATACAGAACGATACCAGACTGTATTCGCCAAGGAGATAGGCGCTGTCGCAGCTCCTACGGCTGGACTGCACTTTAGCAAGACCCTGCTCAAGCAGATGGAGATCAAGGGGATTAACTTCTCCGAGGTCACCCTCCATATAGGTCTAGGTACCTTCAGAAATATCGAGGTAGAAGATCTCAGCAAGCACAAGATGGATGCAGAGTACTACCGCATCACGCAAGAGGCTGCTGACATCGTCAACAAGTCTAAGGTCAATAAGAAAAAAGTGTGTGCAGTAGGAACAACTGCTGTACGATCTATCGAGAGCAGCGTAAGCGCTGAAGACTTGCTAAAAGCGAGTGAGGGATGGACCAACCTATTCGTCTATCCGCCCTTCGAGTTTCATATCCCGGACGCTATGATCACTAACTTCCACCTACCTAAGAGTAGTTTGATGATTATGATCTCTGCCTTTGGTGGTAAGGAGCTAATCGCTGATGCTTACCAGGAGGCGATCAAAGAGAAGTACCGATTCTTCAGTTACGGAGATGCCATGCTTATTCTCTAGAGGGGATTTACACTTACAGATATAAAAAAGAGGGAAGGACCATTGACTTGGTCCTTCCCTCTTTTTTATGCTATCTCAACTAGCTGTATGTCAGCATCTTTCCTCACTTCATATGCTGATCTATAATCGCTTTCATCTCTTTGGCTGTGGCAAAACCCTGGGCGATGACGTGCATATCATCTCCGTCGCGGAGGATGATGGTCGGAAATGAATTGACGCCTAGCGACCTAGCTTTGTTAAACTCTATGGCAGTAGCTGATCGTGCCTCGCTACTTGTAAAGCGTGTCTCAAACTGCGAGTAGTCGATACCCAAGTCCTGACAGATCGGCTCATAAAAGCTGACTAGCTTGGGATCCTTACTCTCCAAGTAAAATCCTCTTTGGACGGCCTTGAAGAATGCGAAGGCTTTATCCGGGGCCATCTCCTTTACGATCGTAACGGCCCTACACGAGGGCTCTGTATCATAGTGGTACTCATCACGATCGAGCAGATCATAGCTAAACGGCATCTGCGAGGCCCGATTAACGTCCTCCCAGTGGTGCTTCAAGAAATCTTTGAAATCTGCTGTCCACGCATCGCCACCACCTGGCCGTAGACCACCTAGTACGACATCCTTGTCTAGGCCTGGGTAAGACTGCCATACGTCCGCTAGCTCGTTACTGATACCGTAGCACCAGCTGCACATAGGATCACCGACATAGATAAGAGTTGCTTGAGACATTGCGGACAATGAGGCTAGTGAACTAATAATAAGGATCGAAAGGTAACGCATCTGCTACTGGTTAAGAATGAGTGGGAGTCCAGCACCACCACCGCCTACGATCACCACCTTACTATTAGGCGACTCGGCTAGTTCTAGTGTAGCTTCTATGCCCTTATCCTTAAGTATCTTGTCTGTGAGGGACGCATTTAGGATCTTATTGGCATCCGCCTTTGCCTGTGCTTCGATGATTTTCCGCTCTGCCTCTTTGCGTTCTCTATCTAGTTTAAACTCATACTGGAAAGCGAGCTGCTCCTCCTCCAACTTGGACTCGATAGCGGCCTTGAGCTTGGCAGGTAACTGTACGGATCTGATCAGCACAGCGTCTAGCTCTACGAAGTTCTTTTCGACAGCATCTTTTGTCTTGTTATATATCTCATTCTGGATCGCCTCACGCTTGGTACTGTAGAGCTCCTCTGGCAGGTACTGACCGATGACCTCACGAGTCGCCGACCTGATCTCAGGCTTGATAATGCGGTCCTCATAGTTAGGACCTATCTCGTCATGCAAGTATCCTATTTTATCAGGGATGGGCTGAAAACGATAGGACAGCTCTACAGATATATTAAGTCCATTCTTACTAAGGACGTCCATATTTTCATAATCCTCATCAACTCGCACATCGTAGATAAACATGGTATTCCATGGCGCTATCACGTGAAATCCTTGATCATAGATCTCATCCTTCTCTAGTCCTCCGCCGAACTGCTTAAACTTGACACCGACCTGTCCCGAACCGATGGTCAGAAAGGTCGTATTGCTGAGTACGGTAAAAAGTACCAAAATGATAAAGATGATAAAGCCAATTCTCATCAGCTTGTTGCTATCGAATGGGGGTCTACTCTGATTACTAAATGACATATTGACTTATTTTTTTCTGTTGGTTGAGATGACAATGTAACAGATCAAAATCATAATAGGTTAACCGCCTCGACAAGAATGACACTTTATTCGATAAGTGACAAGAATCAGTGCTCTACGTGACCTAGGTCATTCCTGCCGGCCGTACCTCAGTAGCATCTTTACAGGGTAATCAAAAAATAACTACAATGACCTATTTTACAGCTTCTCCAGAGACGATAATCATACGCTTTTTCTTAATGATGGCAGTGGTCATCTTGTCGCTCTTTGCCAGTCAACCCTTCTTGACACTACTGGCCCTACCGATATTATTAAGTGCTATGTGTGGTGTTTCGTTTACCGCACTAAAGCGATCATAAATCAGACCTTACACACACTGAGATAGAAGCTGTGGTGCCCGTCAAAAAGCACTACGGCGTTAATTCTAGTATTTCGTTTTTTTGACATAATGTGAGTAGAGGGATAACGTGGAGACGTTGTCCCTTTTCTATTATACGACCAATACCTTTTTTAACCTGAGATTAATCAACGAAGGACTAGTCAACGGCAGCGACTTTTACAAAAAATCCTGCCCAGAAGTCAATCTAGGCAGGATGTAAGTGTATTACTTTACTCGTGTATTACTAGTTCGGCGTGCTTCTTTCGTACGAGAATCCACCGTTATTGTTTTCAGACCATGTAAGGAAGGTGACATCTACATATATATCATCCTCCATCAAATACATGACCATGGGTCTATTCTCAAATGTCTTGGGCTTGCCAAGATCTCTAAATCTTTGAAAATCTAGAGTGCTCACGTCATCGGCGATAGACCCAAAAGCCCACTGTGTACCGACCGGGCTATTCTCTTTATCGGCAGAGGCCTCTACTGCGATATTGAAAATCTGGCCTTGATTGCCTCTCGTGATAATAACACGATCCGTCAGGCGATCTTGGTTAGCTGCCTCTGTAGGATCTCCACCATCGGGCTTCTCGAATGTGAAGGTAGGACCAGTCCACAACGTTGACTCACCACCTGTATCTGCTGTAATCGTGATATCAATCGATGCTGTAGACTCTACCTCTCCAACAGACGCTGTATATTCTCCCGACACACTAGTCCTAGCTGTTAAATCAAATAGACCAGCATCAGCAACAGTGATGTAGCCGTTTCCTGTAAACTCAATGGCCCCTGCTGGATCAACGTTTGACATCTGGATAGACACTTCTGTACCTGCAGGGTCGACGTCGACAGATATCTGACCTAGCGTGTCACCTACCGCAGGATTCTCCTGTATCGAGGCGGTAAAGTCCTGAGCAGTTATCGTTACTGGATCTACCTGTGGTTCATCTACTGTATCTCCACAAGCAACTAGTCCCAAAACCATTGTGGCGAGACCAAATAATACAATTTGTAATTTCATATAAAGCTGAGTTATTGTTAGGTCAACTGAACGACTGATCATCGCAAACAGTTGCCTAGTAACTCAAAATAAAACCTAGATATTCGGAATGAGCAGCGTCGGCTTCTCTACAGAGTCACCGATAGATGAGGTAACGATAATATCTGGATCATCTGCCACATCATGACAGTGGCTGATGCCAGGCCAGATGAGCTTGACGATATCTGGGAGTACCGTATCGTCATGGTAGCAAGCAGTGAGTCGCTCACTGTAATTGGTGTTGGGTGGTAGGTACAGTATGGGGGTAGCCGTATCTACACGCTGCGAAACCCCGTACGGCCAGATTACTAGGTCGGAGCGATACTTATGCTTATCTCCATTAAAGAAGACCAAGGCTCGCTCCATAGCGACATCCACCGTACTACTCTCTAGTGTAGCGACAGCGGCATCAACATCGTCAGCCTTGGCACCAGCAGCTAGTGGGTCTAGCCGCAAAACGCTACCTGACAGACAAGCTAGTTGATAGCCATATAGCAGGCCAAGCCTAAAGTCGTAGTCTGGAAGTATAGGAAGTACCAACTGCAGCAAGGCGCCATACTCAAAGGGCTCTAATGCTGTCTTAACGACAAAATCACTAAAGTCGCGAAATGACTCAAAATCATCCTCCAGGATGGGACGAGCATCATCAATGACGACTGATGGCACCGAGCCCACACCACTCTTGATAATAGCATCGACATCCCCTATGAGCTTGAGGTCATAAGGAAGCTGTGACCTAGAGAGTGTCTCTCTCAGGTGGTCATACAACCACGCAACACTAGAAGTCCGTGGGCCATATATCGTGATGGTCTTTTGCACTAAGTATACGCTGTCTCAGCTTTAGCGTCTTGCGCTAGTTGGTTGATGATGTCATAGGTCGTTACGATACCTACTAGCTTATCATCTTGAGTCACTGGTACGGCATGAAAGAGATTTTCTCGGAATATCTCAAGCACGACATTAATCCGTGTATCTGGCTCGACAGTGGCCATACCCTTGGTCATGATGTAGTCGACGGTGTAACTATTAAGGCGCATATTCTCCACACTCTTGTCGAGGGCTTTGTCGTATCCTCGTCTGAAGAATAAGAAATCGCTCTTACTTACGATACCTGCAAGACCTCCATCCTCACCGACGATAGGTATGTGGTGTATACGCTTGCTAGCGAATATGTCGCTTACGTCCGCAATGGTTGCTTTGGGTGATAACGATACGACCTCCTTGGTCATAATGCTCTCTATAGGTGCTAGTAAATTCATAATCAATAGGTTACGGTCTAAAAATATATCTAGCATCAGCAATACAGTCAGCGCTGACTTAGATCTTTATACAAAGGTGGTTAAGAAATCGCCGCCAGCCAGTGACGCAGATCATTGAGGGGGATGACATTGATCAATACAAAAGAAAAACGAAGTAGTCGTTCGTGTCAAAAATGAAGTTTTAGTACTTTTCGGCTGATGAGAGGAGAAAGGAATAAGTCTGACTTGACCTTACAGTTGGAGGCAGTGATAGACACGGCGATTGACGCCATTATCACTATAGATGACAAAGGCATTATAGAAAAAGCTAATAAAGCCACCTCTGCCTTATTTGGCTATAGCAATGAGGAGATGCTGGGCAACAATATCAAAATGCTCATGCCCCAGCCCTACCGAGCCGAGCATGATGGTTACCTAGATCATTACAAAACAACACGAAGGCCAAAAATCATAGGCATAGGGAGAGAGGTGTATGGACGAAAGAAAGATGGTGAGATATTTCCTCTAAGGCTAGCAGTCAGTGAAGTAATCCTTAACGACAGAGTAATTTTTACGGGCATCTTACATGACCTTACGGACGTGGCGACTGCACGAGCAGAGATCAAGGAACTCAACCGGTCTCTAGAACAGAAGATTGATAAGCGTACTTACGACCTGGAGAGTACGGTCAACAAGCTTATCAAAGCCAATCGAGAGCTAGAAATACAAATCAAGGAACGATTGATAGCCTTACAAAAACTGGAAACCAGTGAAAAGGAGCTCAAATCGTCCTTAGAGAAAGAGCAAGAACTCAATGCTCTGAAATCGAGATTCGTATCCATGGCTTCACACGAGTTTAGGACGCCACTGACCAGCATTGCTAGCTCAGCATCACTGATCGCTCGGTACCCAGAAGGTGAGCAGCAACCCCAAAGAGAAAAGCACCTAGGCAAGATTAAGAAAGCTGTATCTATACTTACCGGCGTACTCAATGACTTCTTGTCCCTGAGCAAACTAGAAGAGGGCAAGCATCAACTATCCCTCAGCTCAGTAGATCTAGCAGAGGTCATAGACGAAGTACGTGAGGGTGTTAAAGGCATCCTCAAGCCCAATCAAGTAATCACAGATGCCTACCTGGGCAGTAAGCAGAGCCTCTACACGGACCAGCAAATCCTGAGAAACGTACTCTTTAACCTCGTAAGTAATGCCATCAAGTACAGCGATAAGAATGTGCTATGCCAGTGTACCTTCACGGAAGACTACTTGCAGGTAGATGTGATCGATAAGGGAGTAGGTATACCCATAGAGGATCAGAAGCATCTCTTTACCCGGTTTTTCAGAGCCAGCAACGTGACCAATATACAAGGTACGGGGCTCGGGCTCAATATCGTACGGCGCTACATAGACCTACTCCAGGGGCAGATATCCTTCGTTAGCTCGGAGCAAGACGGTAGTACGTTTACCTTTACGGTCCCACTTAATCACAGCGAATGAGTACCAAGACTAAAATCTTAGTCATAGAAGACAACTTAGACGTAAGAGAAAACATCAGCGAGATACTGAGTCTATCCGGCTATGACACGCTAGAGGCGGAGGATGGTACCGTCGGCGTCAAGCTCGCTAGAGACCACCACCCCGATCTGATCATCTGTGATGTCATGATGCCCAAACTTGACGGCTTCGGTGTATTGAGGATCCTCAATCGCGACCCGCAGTTGATGCACATCCCATTTATGTTTCTGACGGCTCTCACGGAGAAGGGTGACTTTAGAAAAGGGATGGGACTGGGTGCAGACGACTACATCACCAAGCCATTTGACGAGGTAGAGCTGCTAGACGCTATCGAAATAAGGCTCAAGAAAAGTGCCGTCATAAAATCGGTGACTGTCGATGAGCAGGGCATCAGGCAGCTATACGACAGTAGCCGGGGCGATGCCGAACTCCTACAACTATCAGAAGACCGAGAAGTAAGGCGGTATGGGGCCAAGGAAAAACTGTACACCGAAGGTCAGCACCCACGCTACATCCACCTCATCAAAAAAGGTAAGGTCAAGGTCTATCGGCAAAACGAGCAGGGAAAAGAATTGATATCTCAGCTTCTGTCAGTGGGAGACTGGATGGGTTACCTCCCCGTCTTGCAAAACACTCTCTACACCGATAATGCAGAGGTGATGGAGGAGGCAGAAGTGCTGCTCATTCCCGTCAGCGACTTCAGGTCACTACTATACAATAACAGGGACGTATCGGCAAGACTACTAGAGATGCTCGCCGACAGAACTAACCACGACGAAAACATGCTACTCGAGCTGGCCTACAGCAGTGTACGACACAAGGTCGCCATGGCCCTTCTAGGCATAGCAGAAAAGGATGGACTGACCATATCGATCAACCGAGAAGATCTAGCCTCCCTAGCCGGTACTGCCAAGGAGTCTACGATCAGGATGCTTAGCGACTTTAAATCTGAAGGGATACTTACGACTGACGCTAGTGGTGTCATTACGATCGATGACCTCGACTCTCTACGAGCTATGCATCAGTAGGGTGACGAATCGGTCACTAAAAGCGAAGCTGCTCGCGACTAGATGTTGACCAAAATGAAAGTTGATAATTTGCAGCACTGCTCTCACAAGTGAGCAGCAACAACCCTACCTATGCCGACATCTCTCGTCTACGCTGCTGCCATGCATAGGACCATGAGGCGAACTCGTCTGTAGCGGCCTCGAGTATCCTCATCACACGGGGCAGGCTACCTAGTCTCATACGGTAACTGCGATCGATCTTCTGCTGGAGAGCCTCTAGCGATAGGTAGTGTGGCATCAGTGTACCATCTACATCAGAGGGGAGAGCTAGGTCGATGACTCTAGATGGTGGTGTCGTCATACCTGCCACTGCGGCTAGGCCTACTGGCGAACAGTTGATCACGACATCTACCGCCATAGCTGCGACCTGATCATAGTCCACAACGAATCCACGATCCCCTATCAAGGCCTCGGCCCGACTGCGAGTACGATTGGCCAGAAGGAGGTGTCCAGGGTTAAACTTACTGGCATACTTGAGTACCTGTGCCGCCATATCACCCGCTCCTACGATGAGGACAGGCTTACCTTTTAAGTTAGACGCCTCTGCGATACTGCGCCATGCGTGATAAGCCAGTGATACAGAGTGAGCCTTGAAGTCCGTCTCCTTACAAATCGTCTTGTGGTAGCGCATAAATGCCTGGTAAGATCGCTCTAGCAGTGTGCTGAGGCTACCGCGGCTGCGAGCTGCCTCCCACGCTTTCTTCATCTGCGCGAGTATCTGATCGTCTCCCACGATGGCAGACTGTAGACCAGTAGCCATCTTGAGGAGGTATCGAATCGTCACTCCATTACCGATGTAGGTTTTGACCTGGTCAGTTGCGAGGTCATCGCCACCGGCAATACCCTGCCATACATCCATCACTGCCATACGTCTATCGACGGGAGCGGTAAATACGAGCTCTACCCTATTGCAGGTCTGTAGTGTCACATAACCATCAACACCTAGCGCCGATAGCTCTAGGCCCAGGGCTGTCAGCTGAGTATCATCTAGCATCCAGCTCTTACGGCAGGCAGCTGATGTGTACTTATGGTTGATGGAGATAATCTGTATCGTTGTACTCATCGCTTATATCGCTTTACTAAATATCTGCTGATTACGGTTCATGCCCTGCATCTTGTGGTCGATCGCTGCGCATATATTTCTGATCAATGTCCTACCCGATGGACTGACATCGATACTGTATAGACTGGTCTCTACGGCACCGTCTTGCTGTAGATCTCTGAGATTACCGACTAGGTCACCGATCAATGTCTCAGACCTCGAGGATGGCAACCATGAGGTAGCATCTCTACAGAAAAGATCTAGGATATGCTGACGCATGATGACCTCGTCTTCACTGAGTTGGTGGCCTTTGACGATAGGTAATTTTCCAGCTAGTACAAGGTCTTGGTAAGCCTCAACCGTCTTTTCATTTTGGACGTAAGTCGTACCACTATCACTGATCGATGAGCAGCCTAGTGCTATCATACAGCTGGTGGTAAATGGCGTGTAGCCCATAAAATTGCGGTGCATACTACCCTCCTGGTAGGCCACAGCTAGTGCCTCATCTGGCAGGCAGAAGTGATCCATGCCTATCTCCATGTAACCGAGGTCCAGCAGTCGCTGTCTCCCCAACTGGTATAGCTCATACTTCTCTGCCCCTGCAGGTACATCATCCTTGGTAAAGGCACGCTGGCCTGGACTCTTCCATGGCACATGGGCATAGCTGTAGAAGGCAATACGGTCCGGCATAGCCTCTGCTACGTGATCCATCGTCGCATCGACATCGGCTAGCGTCTGGAATGGTAGGCCGTAAATGAGGTCATAATTAATAGAGTCGTAATCTAGAGATCGTGCGGCATCTACTACTTGCGTGATCTGTGGAGTCGTCTGGTGTCTATTGATGGCTTTGAGAATCTTAGGAGATACATCCTGTACACCCACTGACAATCGCGTAAAGCCGAGGCC
>CAYMFD010000062.1:0-21320 GCA_964389475.1 uncultured Saprospiraceae bacterium | reverse complement strand
AGCGAGAGTTGACTTTAATTACCAATGACTTTGACTGGAAGGCCGAGACTGTAAGTGAGTTATATCGAGCTAGATGGGACGTAGAAGTATTCTTTAAGCATGTCAAGCAGCTGTTCAGAATCAAATCATTTGTGGGCACTACCGAGAATGCAGTCCGCATTCAAATATGGTGCTCGTTAATCGCCATGCTACTACTGCGCTACCTCAAGAAAAAGGCAAATCATAAGTGGTATATGTCCAATCTGATCATCTTCCTGAGACTCAATCTATTTGTCAAAATAGACCTCTATGAATGGCTACATAATCCCATTTACCAGCCAGCGCAAATAGCCACTCAAAAGACGTTATTCGACACTGGATAGGCTAGAATCGCAAATATGGCCTCTACGAGCCGTAAATTGCTGACTAACAAGGTCAATATCCCAGGGCTATATTTGTTTTGGACAGGAATGGCTGGGTTGGTTAGCTACTTGAATGCTAGGTTCAATGGGACCCAGGTTCAGTTTGCTCCTCAAGTCATAGAGGAAACCATCGATGAGATTTTTGACCCACTTTCCCAGGGTATTGAAGTTGAGGACTTTTTTTTCTCAGCAGCATATTTGGATAATTACACCTGGAACTTTGCGCTTGATGTTACTGTTCTTCCAGATGATCTCTTTCATGGCCAGGCTGGAGAAGCACGCTTTAATGATAATGTAAGCGTAGTACAAGTTGGTTCAGTATCAAGAACACAACAAACTATAGCACACGAATTTGGACACAACTTCGGATTGCTTCATACCTTTGAGGGCTCTCCGGAGATAGATGAGAGTCCTTCTTCAACTGACGAAAACAACACTAGGGATGCATCAGACCCTTGCTGTAATTGTTTGACTCAGGGAGATTTAGTCTGTGATACGCCTCCGCATAGCGAAGTTACATTCAATAATGAATGCAACGGTAATCTTGCAACTTTAAAGGGCTTGCTTGCCGACAACGATTTTTGTGGTCAGCCATACAATCATAATAACCCCTTGCACGCAACAAATTTGATGGCGTACGGTGCACCTACCTGTACCACTCAATTGACGGATGGACAAAAAGCAAGAGTCAATACAGGATTACAGTTTATTCTTGCAGACAATGTTATCGCTCTTAATGTTCCAGCAATCACCGTTTTGGAGAATCTAATAGTTGAGCCAGGTACTACTTATACAATTGATCAAGATGTGCTGCTAGATGGTAGAGTTGAAGTTGGAGGCAAGTTAAGGATTACTGGGTGTAGTGTTGGTGTTACTACCAACAGCTACATAGCCTTAGTAGAAGGAGGCGATCTCGATATAATTGATGCTACGGTAGAACATTATAATGGAGTAGTACCCTGTGGTGGAGTTAGTCAAGGTAGTTATTGGGATGGCATACAGCTAGAAAGCGTAGGCAATGGTGTAAGTAGGATTAACATTACTAAGAGTACTGTAAGTGATGCTAAAATTCTATTTTCTACTCATGAAATAGGACCTAGCATTAGTCTTAATGCTTTAGGGGAACCATTAGGAGATAGGTACTCCCGTATTATAGTAGACGATGGTTCTTCACTTAATAATCATAGGCGCCTTGCTTTTCTGAATAATGGTCGACACAATTATCTTCAACTTAGAGATACTGAGGTGACATTTAACGGTTTAGAATCACCAACTGGCACTAGTGACGGCTACATCTTTTCGAATGGATCAAAAATTGATCTCCAGGGTGTCACAGTCTTAAATGCTGAACCTAGGTTGTTTTTTAATTTTGTAAAGTCCAACAACATGGGTAGACTATACGTGGACGCAAAAGATGATAAGAGAAGTTCATTTTCAGGTATTGAAACAGTTTTTTCAGTAAGCGGTGCCATAGGTGTGGAGATATTTAATAGTGACTTTACGGCATGCGAGCAAATGCTGTCCAATAGCAATGAAGCTCCTGATCCAATGAAGGATGAAGTGACAATGGGTTTCTTAGATGTCCGCAATAACTTTTTTACCACTGAGAGTAATCAAACGGTAATCAGTGTTTCACATGTAGCAGAGTTTGATATTCAAGGAAACACTATTGAAAGAACCATTGATGACGAGCAGACAGTGAAGGTAGTTTCGGTTACTAATGCTGTTACAGAATCTCAAGTACATGATAATCAAATTTCTAATAATGAAATTGTGAATTTTAATTATGGAGTTAATGCTGAAGGGCAAGTAGGTGATGATACACGTGGATTACAGATGTACTGCAACGATTACGATAACTGTGATCAATATAATATCGATATCCAAGGTCGTATGAAGTTGCTGCATGGGTCGAGCAGTGACCCTGCTGGTAATAAATTTAGCCCCGTGGCTACTGCAGATGGACAGTTTCGATTCGATACAGAGGGACCAAATTTAGAGTACTGGTATTATGTTTTTGAAGATGATGAGCTTCCAGTAGATAGATCGAATTTGGTCGTTGCTATGTCA
Source organism: uncultured Saprospiraceae bacterium (assembly GCA_964389475.1). GTDB lineage: Bacteria > Bacteroidota > Bacteroidia > Chitinophagales > Saprospiraceae > CAYMFD01. Next base: position 18,849 of record CAYMFD010000062.1, on the reverse strand, counting down.
ACAGACCAGAAATCAGAGTGTGGTACGGTTGGTCACGATCAGACTGTAACGTACGAGCCGCCAAACGTGCCTTCGACACAAGTACCCACTACCATATCTACGCCGCAAGTTCCAGACGGTGGTCCATTCTATGATCCTGGTAACGGGTTAATCGGTGGGCCGAACGATCCATCTGCCCCAGATGCTACTAATCCTCCTGGCAACGATGACTGCGCTACAGGGCCAAATGCACCGAACGATCCTACTAATCCATCTGATCCTACCAATCCTCTCTACAGTGATTATGACCTCGTAATAGATGCGGACTACGTAGATGGATACAATGTGGTTCGTAATAATTATTGGACATTCATGGATGGTGGTACTACATTAACCTATGTGGATAGCATCTATAACTATAGCAGTAGTGAGGGCAGGACTGCTATCCTTAGTAAGGCTCACACGCTTGATAATCAACTGAGCCCTCGTGCAGCTATCGCTTTCATCGAGCGGATAGAATATTACTGCCTAACTGAAATATTAGCAATTATTATAGAGTCGCCAGTGGCACTACAGAATCCTGCTGTCGAAGCATTTGTATTAGCTAACTGCCCCACATGTGTACTCCCCTCAGACATATCGGATGATTGCCTATACAAAGAAGGTCGCAAGCACGCTTGGTTAAGTACCAAGAGAGAGGAATACCTAAGAGCCAAGCTACACGGCTTATTACGAAGTGAGATTGTAAATGTTGTAGCAGTAACGGATATAGCTCAACACTACTCAGGGATCACCGCTATATCTTATATACTCAATGCTTACAAAGCAAACGAAGACTATGTGGGAGCTGTCACATTCCTTGATAATGATGCAGAGGACCTTATCCGCTATCACTACAGTGCTCCTATAGTCGAGTATATCGATGTAGAGCGGCATGTTATGGGTATTAGAGCTAGTGGTCGTACCTTGCAAGAGATGACGGAGCCCGAGTTAGAGACATTAATATCTTATGGATATCTACCAGAGTACGCAGGTGCTGTGGCTAGGTCTTATGTGAGTAGCGTGTTAGATTATGAATTTGGGGATGCTGCTTTTGCCCCCCGCGATTACACCGTGACAGGAGGTCCGTGCCCTTACAGTAGCGAACTTGTTACCAAGAGTGAGAATCTAGAGGTGTTATCGGGTATCTATTTACCAGCTATCTATCAAGATCTAGCTGAGGCGACTGATTTACAAGTAGAGGTATTTGACTTGATGGGTGCTCTTGTGTCTTTAGATATAGCACTTGTCCCCTCAGGCGTCTACATCATACGATGCTCCAGTCAATCCCTACAACAGGCTTATAGTATGAAGCAGTTTATTTTAAATGACTAGATTAATTACCATAAATTTCATGCTAATTATCCTGGCTGGCTCTCTTTGGGGCCAGTCGGGTTTTTTCCGTTCTTACAATCATGCACCATGGTTTAGTGATGGAGAGAATGTAGGTATATACCAAGATTCCTTTCTTATTGGACAGACGTTATCAGCTGATACAACTGGACGTTTTGGATTTACGCTGGCTGTTTACAGTCAAGCAGATGGTGATCTTGTTGATAGTATCTTGATTCTACAACCTAATGAGTCATTTTCTGTGGAGAGCATTTCTTTGTTAGACTGTATAGTGGTTACAGTACGTGATCTGACTGGGACTGACAAGGCTTTGTGGAATTTTACGTGGTCTCCGGGGATGACAAGTGTAGACTCTGTACGAGTGCCTTATATGCAGACGGACGCTGGTGTCCCGATCTGCCACCCTGTTAGCCAAGGAGTGGTGGTATATCAACCCAAGGTTTTTGAGCAATTTCGACAATTTGATCAGCATTATGATGGAGTAGTACAGAGGTATGGATCATGTGGTGAGTTCTTATCTGTGGACACAATATATCGAGATACGATCGGTCGGTCATGGTTCGTACCCAACTTTTCTGATGAAAGCAAATATTTAGTAAGAGATCAAGATCGACAAACCTTGATGTTGCTAGAATATGATGGCCTTGATGGAGAGTTTGTGCGGATTCGGCCATTTGAAGGCAACGAATTTTATAGTAGTTTCCATTACGACGACCTTCTAGTTGCTGATCGCCTCTTTTATTACGAGCGAGATGGGTTTGATCTTTATGATAGGACAATTGCGGTCTATGATGATAGCTTGGACTTATTGTGGGAAGCTTCATTTATACCTGATCGTACGGAGTTGGTACCATCGTACTGGGCAGAGTCTAGGTCTATTGATGTTGGCGACGAATATATCACAGTGGTAGGTGCAGAGGGATTTGATCATGGAATTCCTGATTTTCTAAATAGAGTCAACCATCTATACTGTACCCGATATACTTTGGATGGTGATTTAGTATGGCACCGTAAGTTCGATTTGCTAGATAGTGTGTTACCCAATTTTTGGGTCAACGATGTAGTGGTAGATGATACTGGTAGTGTATTCGCCTATGGGTACTATAAATATCGTACACCAGCAGCATGTGATACCTGTCCAATTATCCGCAATACTTTCTTGCTCAAGCTAGATGCTGATGGTTATCTCGATGGGCCACCTACTAGTGTAGAGGTGGAGGTAGGTGCTAGTAGTAGTATCAGTGTTTATCCCAATCCCACTAAAGACCGTCTTACTATTTCATCGACAGATGTCATAGAGCAAGTATCTATTCACAATATAGATGGCAGGCTTGTTTACGAAGAGGCAGGGTTATCAGACCGTGAGTTCATAGTCGATGTGAGTGGTCTACAGGCTGGCTTGTATGTAGTGTCGGTGACAGATCAGATGGGTAGGGTAAGTACGAGTAAGGTGTTGGTAAATGACTAGATTAATTACCATAAATTTCATGCTAATTATCCTGGCTGGCTCTCTTTGGGGCCAGTCGGGTTTTTTCCGTTCTTACAATCATGCACCATGGTTTAGTGATGGAGAGAATGTAGGTATATACCAAGATTCCTTTCTTATTGGACAGACGTTATCAGCTGATACAACTGGACGTTTTGGATTTACGCTGGCTGTTTACAGTCAAGCAGATGGTGATCTTGTTGATAGTATCTTGATTCTACAACCTAATGAGTCATTTTCTGTGGAGAGCATTTCTTTGTTAGACTGTATAGTGGTTACAGTACGTGATCTGACTGGGACTGACAAGGCTTTGTGGAATTTTACGTGGTCTCCGGGGATGACAAGTGTAGACTCTGTACGAGTGCCTTATATGCAGACGGACGCTGGTGTCCCGATCTGCCACCCTGTTAGCCAAGGAGTGGTGGTATATCAACCCAAGGTTTTTGAGCAATTTCGACAATTTGATCAGCATTATGATGGAGTAGTACAGAGGTATGGACCATGTGGTGAGTTCTTGTCGGTTGACACCATATTTCGAGATACGATCGGTCGGTCATGGGTTGCACCCAACTTTTCTGATGAGAGTAAATACATAGTAAGAGATCAAGATCGACAAAACTTGATGCTAATGGATTACGATGGAATAAATGGAGAATTCGTACAGGTGCGACCATATGCAGATAATGAGTCAGTTCCTATTCGACACTATGACGATATAACTGTCGCAGATCGCCTCTTTTATTATGAGCGAGGTGGCTTTGATCTGTATGATAGGACAATTGCGGTCTATGATGATAGCTTGGACTTATTGTGGGAGGCTCCATTTATACCTGATCGTACGGAGTTGGTGCCGTCTTATTATTGGGAGTCTCGCTCTATCCATGCTGATGATGAGTTTATTACGGTGGTTGGTGCTGAAGATAGAGGTGAGAACCTGCCCAATTCTATTGAGTCTACGAATCATCTTTATTCGACTCGATATACGCTTGATGGCGAGTTAGTCTGGTTTAGGCGGTATGATGCTATTGACAGTTTGTTACCGATCTACAGTGTTAGTGATGTAGAATTGTCAGATGATGGTAGTGTATTTGCATATGGGCATTATACACATCGTATTCCTCCCACATGTGATACGTGTTCTTTGACCCGCAACACTTTCTTGCTCAAGCTAGACTCAGATGGCTTTCTCGATGGGCCGCCCACTAGTGTAGAGGAGGAGGTAGGTGCTAGTAGTAGTATCAGTGTTTATCCCAATCCCACTAAAGACCGTCTTACTATTTCATCGACAGATGTCATAGAGCACATCTCTATTCACAATATAGATGGCAGGCTTGTTTACGAAGAGGTAGGGTTATCAGACCGTGAGTTCATAGTCGATGTGAGTGGGCTACAGGCTGGCTTGTATGTAATCTCAGTGACAGATCAGATGGGTAGGGTAAGTACGAGTAAGGTAGTGGTAAATGACTAGATTAATTACCATAAATTTCATGCTAATTATCCTGGCTGGCTCTCTTTGGGGCCAGTCGGGTTTTTTCCGTTCCTACAATCATGCACCATGGTTTAGTGATGGTCAGAAGATATTGGTATTCCAAGATTCAGTGATAGTTGGTCAGAGCAAAGCAGTTGATACGACAGGGTGGTTTGGTTTTACATTATCGGCCTATAATGCTAGAGATGGGGTATTATTAGATAGCTTCAGTTGTATACCTATTAATGGGTCTTTCTCTGTGAGATCACCACTGGCGACATCAGCAGAATGCGTGTCAATCGCGGCACTAGATCTCACTGGAGGTGATGATGACCTATGGTTGTTTTCGTGGGCACCTGGGAGGGAGGCTATAGACTCATTTAGTGTTCCCTATTTACGAGCAGAGAATGTTGTGCCTTCGCCTAGTGCGGACGTGCATGGTCTAGTTGTGTACCAACCGAAAAATTTTCAGCAATTCAGACAGACTGACCAGCACTATGATGGTGTGGTGCACAGATATAGCCCTTGTGGTGAGTTTTTGTCAGTTGACACTCTATACAGAGATACGATCGGTAGGTCATGGCTTGTACCCAATTTTTCTGATGAGAGTAAATACCTAGTAAGAGATCAAGATCGACAAAAATTGATGTTACTCAAGTATGATGGAGTTAGGGGACACTTCGTGAAGATGCGACCTTTCGCAGATAATGAGCTAGTTGCTGTTCGACACTATGACGATCTGATAGTTGCAGACCACCTCTTTTATTACGAGCGAGATGGGTTTGATCTTTATGATGAGACGATAGCAGTATTCAATGATAGTCTCGATCTTTTGTGGGAGGCACCATTTATACCAGATCGTACGGAATTGGTACCCTCGTACTATTGGGAGACTCGATCTATACATGTTAATGAGCAATATATTACAGTAGTTGGGGCTGAAGATAGAGGTGAGAATTTGCCAAACTCGATTGAGTCTACAAATCATCTTTATTCGACACGATACACGGTTGATGGAGAGCTAGTTTGGTTTAGGCGGTTTGATGCAATTGATAGTCTGCTACCACTTTACATCGTAAGTGATGTAGAAGTGTTAGATGATGGTAGCGTATTCGCCTATGGGCATTACACTCATCGTAGTCCTCCTGTATGTGATACATGTCCATTGACCCGCAATACTTTCTTGCTCAAGCTAGATGCTGATGGTTATCTCGATGGGCCACCTACTAGTGTAGAGGTGGAGGTAGGTGCTAGTAGTAGTATCAGTGTTTATCCCAATCCCACTAAAGACCGTCTTACTATTTCATCGACAGATGTCATAGAGCAAGTATCTATTCACAATATAGATGGCAGGCTTGTTTACGAAGAGGCAGGGTTATCAGACCGTGAGTTCATAGTCGATGTGAGTGGTCTACAGGCTGGCTTGTATGTAGTGTCGGTGACAGATCAGATGGGTAGGGTAAGTACGAGTAAGGTAGTGGTACAATAGTCAAAAGCGAAAAGCTAAAAGTCAAAAGTCAGGGAGTCAAAAGAGGGATAGAACGCGGATTAGGCGGATGAGTGGGATATTCGCAAACTAAGTCAAAAGCCAAACAGTTGAAAGTCAAAAGTCAAAAGTTCCGAGCAAGTAACACGAGGTACAAGCAGCTCGTCTTCGACCACTTTAGTGTCGATAAGAAAGCAGCATAGAACACGGATCGATCGGATGATGCGGATTTTCACAGATAGCATGGGACTCTATATCACAGCAAATGGCTCCCGCAATTGTGCTTCATAAACCACTCCACCACATCCACGATCCGCTCCTTACCCTGATCGTGTAAGACAATAATATCATCGGGCTGGCGCTTGTCGAGGCGTCGCTTGAGTTCGTCTAGGGTCACCTCATCGTCCCAGTCGCCAGGCATTAGGGACCACATGACGATCTGGTAGCCTAGGTCTAGGAGGGCTCTTTCTTGCTTGCGAGTGATCCTACCATATGGAGGTCGGAATAACTTGCTGTCGCATACATCGGCACATCGCTGTATGTCTGCTAGGTAGGCGTCTAGGCTATTAGCCCACCCATCTAGGTGGTCGTAGGTATGATTGCCGACGGCATGGCCCTCCGCTATGATCTGTGCATAGAGGTCAGGATGCTGGTCGATCTGCTTACCTAGGCAAAAGAAAGTAGCCTTGACATCGTATTGCTTGAGCACAGCGAGTATCTGCGGCGTAGAGTCAGGATGTGGCCCATCGTCAAAGGTGAGGTGGAGACGATCATCACCATGCGTCAGCCAAGTGCGATTGGGGTAGAGGAGTCGGAGTTTTCTGGTATTGACGAGGTACATATAATTTTAATAGTCATTGCAAGGTATGTAAGTCCGTGATTATAAGGGTGATTGCTCTTGAAATATGCGTGTGATGGATTGTGTAACGGGGGAGGTGCACACGCTTCTACGAATTATGATTAAAAGCTTGCTGTGCTTATCATTAAGGGTTTACACAAGTTTATTGGTATTTGTTAGGTGTCGAAATACAGAGATACTAGTCGTAGCCAAGAAAAGTGCGGCTTTGCCAATGTAAGTTTGACTCTATCAAAGGAAAGAGTCTAGTAGGGTCTTTAGAAACCTTAGGCAAATTAAGACTCAAGCAAAGGAAAGCATTTTCTACAAGCGGAGATCCAGGGTTAGGCAGAGGCTTCGCCGAAGTCTAAATCTCCTTATTTCGACTAGCCTTTTTGGTTACTTTTTCGGCAATATGATAGACCGATTTTCTCTGTGGAGAAATATCAGCGAAGCTGATAAGGGAACGAACCGCAACAGCGGGTGGGCGGCTCTGGCCTGTCGCGCCATTGCGACACATATCAGTCTATACACATGGGTATCTTTTATCTTTAGAATCATCATTGTAACTCTTTGTGCTAGCCTTTATATGACTAGAGTGCAATTTGTAGGGCACAGAATACGACTTGCCTATAGAAGCACTAGTTTTGCACTCCATTTTAAGAAACGATATATACATCCTATGAGTGTACGCGTACGATTTGCTCCTAGCCCTACGGGCCCTCTTCACATCGGTGGCGTCAGGACAGCCTTATATAACTACCTGCTGGCCCGTAAGATGGGTGGCACCTTTATACTACGGATAGAGGATACCGACCAAAATCGATATGTTGCTGGCGCAGAGGACTACATCATGGAGGCGTTGGACTGGCTGGGTATCAGCCCAGATGAGGGGCCACGACAAGGTGGTGACCACGGTCCATACCGCCAGAGCGAACGCAAGGACCTCTACAAGCAGTATGCCCTACAGCTCGTAGAGGCGGGCAAGGCCTACTATGCCTTTGACAGTGCAGAGGATCTCGACAAGATGCGGGCCGACTATGCGGAGCAGGGAGTTCACAGTGCCAAATATGACGCTACTACTCGCCTGACTATGCGTAACAGCCTGACGCTTTCTGCAGAGGAGGTCAGCGAAATGATGGATACGCCTAATATGGTCGTACGACTCAAGCTAGAGCCGGGCGAGACGATCACCTTTAGCGATGTCGTGCGAGGAGAGGTTGCCTTTCAGAGCGGAGAGCTAGACGACAAGGTCATCCTCAAGGGTGACGGCATGCCTACCTACCACCTGGCCAATATCGTTGACGACCACCTCATGGAGATCACCCATGTGATCAGAGGTGAGGAGTGGTTGCCGAGTACAGCCCATCACGTATTTATGTATGATGCCCTGGGATGGACGCCACCCGTATTCTCTCACCTGCCGCTCATCCTTAATCCCAATGGTAAGGGCAAGCTGAGTAAGCGACATGGGGCCAAGTTTGGTTTCCCCGTCTTTCCACTAGAGTGGGATGCTGGTGAGGATGGTATATACGCAGGCTTTAGAGAGGCAGGATTTTTACCGGCTGCAGTGGTCAATCTTTTGGCGTTTTTGGGCTGGAGCCCAGGTACGGATGAGGAGCTATTTGACCTAGCAGCTCTCGTGCAGGCCTTTGACCTAGAGAAGGTCGTCAAGTCGGGAGCACGATTTGACTTTGACAAAGCACAGTGGTATAATCAGCAGTACATCATCGCTACACCAGATAGTGACCTGGCTCAGGTCGTCAAGCCATATGCCGTAGAGGCAGGCTACGATGTAGAAGATAACTACCTCGCTCAGGTGTGTAGTCTTATGAAAGAGCGAGTCCATGCCGCAGGCGATATCGTTACGAGTGGGTACTACCTTTTTGAGATGCCGAGAGAATACGACCAGAAGGTCATCAAGAAAAAATACCGTGCAGAGAAGGTGGTACACTATCAGGCGATTGCTGATCTAGTGCGGGCTATTACGACCTTTGATACAGAGACACTAGCTACCGATATCAAAGCATATATCACGGACAATGAGCTCGGTTTCGGAGCGATACTGCCCATCCTTAGAGTAGCTATGACCGGTACCATGAAAGGGCCCGACCTCTTCGCTACTATGGAACTGCTCGGCAAGGAGGAGACGTTGACCAGACTAGAGCACGCTTATGGCGTATTCGCCAAACAAGCTAACGTATGAGCAAACGCAAGACAAGTAAGAAGACACCTGATGTCCACGAATCCCTCGATGGCCTAGACATCAAGATCAACCGCCTAGGTCAGCTAGAGGCGGATTATGACATCGATAAGATCAATGGGTTTCTCAATGACAAAGTAGAGGATCGTAAGCTCGCAGATCGAGAAGAAGAATAGCCCCATATACAGATACAACGATGAAGGATATGATTACGATCCACGTAGAGGATCGAGAAGGAGTCGTACATGACCTAGAGGCGCCTACAGATATGGCGATGAATGTCATGGAGGTCTGTAAGGCCTATGAGTTGCCCGTGGAAGGTACCTGTGGTGGCATGGCGCTGTGTGCCTCCTGTCATTGCTATGTGGAGACGGACCACCCGCTGCCAGAGGCGAGTGATGACGAGGAAGACATGCTAGACCAGGCTTTCTTCGTAGAGGATAATAGTCGTCTGGGTTGCCAGATCAAGATCAAGGAAGAGATCGACGGCCTCAGGGTCAAACTAGCCCCTGTCAGTTAACAAGCCCATAAGTAGATAGAGTTAAGGCTTATTGTCATGTAGGTCTGCCTGTAGCTGTCATAATGTCTTGACGCAGGGGTATGGCTTGACAATTGACAGGGTATGTATGTGTTAAAGAAAATTAGAAATATCATGTCTAAGGATAAGAAGGAAGATATCAAAGACCAGGATACAGACGTCTTAGAAAATGAGGGCCAAGACGCTGCAGATACTAGCGACGAGGAACGAGAGCTTACGCCAGAGGAGCGGATTGCCGAACTCGAGGCCGAGCTAGGCGAGAGTAAGGACAAGTACCTACGTGTCTTTGCTGAGTTCGAGAATTTTCGCAAGCGATCTATGAAGGAGCGACTTGATCTTATGAAGACAGCAGCGCAGGATACCATCAAGGAGCTACTGCCCGTCTTGGACGATTTTGATCGAGCTAAATCAGTAGCAGAGGACGACAGTACAGACGAGGAGTTTTCTGAAGGCATAAAGCTCGTATACGAGAAGCTACATAAGTCGCTAGAGCGAAAAGGCCTCAAGGCTATGGAGAGTACAGGCGAGACATTTGACCCTGAGCTGCATGAGGGGATCACGGAGATACCTGCTCCTACAGAGGAGATGAAGGGCAGGGTGATTGACACCATAGAAAAAGGATACTTGCTCAATGACAAGATTATCCGATATGCAAAAGTAGTGATCGGTAAGTAGCACATCATCCACTTATTGATTACCAAGGACACAACTGAATGGCAAAGAGAGATTATTACGAGATACTAGGGGTAGACAAGTCTGCGGACGATGCGACGATCAAGAAGGCGTATCGCAAGACGGCGATGAAGTATCACCCCGACCGCAACCCTGACGATAAGGCTGCTGAGGAGAAGTTTAAAGAGGCGGCAGAAGCTTACGAGATATTGAGTGACGCGGATAAGAAGGCTCGCTACGATCGTTACGGTCATGCTGGTGTCGATCCCAATATGGGTGGCGGCGGTGGTGGCTTCCGTGGCGGTATGACCATGGACGATATCTTTAGCCAGTTCGGTGATATATTCGGTGATAGCGGCAGCCCGTTTGATAGCTTCTTCGGAGGCGGCGGCGGTCGTGCTGGAGGCCAGCGTCGATCAGGCCAGAAAGGCTCCAATCTCCGTATCAAGGTCGCCCTCACTCTAGAAGAAGTAGAGGCCGGCGTTACCAAGAAGATCAAGGTCAAGAAGCAGACGAGTTGCGGGACATGTAGTGGCTCAGGTGCCAAGGATGCAAGCAGTGTCAACACTTGCGGATCCTGCGGTGGCTCAGGTTATGTCCGCCAGGTGCGATCTACTTTCCTAGGTCAGATGCAGACGACGGCAGCTTGCCCTACATGTAAGGGTAGCGGTACGCAGATCACCGCCTACTGCAACACCTGCAAGGGCGACGGTCGCGTGATGGATAATGAGACGATCGAGCTAGAGATCCCTGCTGGCGTAGAGGATGGCATGCAGCTGTCCATGCGTGGTAAGGGTAATGCTGGCGCCAAGGGAGGCCCTGCTGGAGACCTCCTCATCAATGTGGAGATCAAGCCCCACGATCACTTCAGCCGCGATGGTATGAATGTCATCTACGACCTATACCTCAACTTTGCCGATGCGGCACTGGGCACTAGCGTCGAGGTGCCTACACTGGCCAAGTCCGTTAAGATCAAGATCCCTGCAGGTACACCAGCTGGTAAGATCCTACGTCTACGCGGCAAGGGACTACCATCCGTGCAGAGCTACGGTACTGGTGACCAGCTGATCAATGTCAATATCTGGACACCCAAAAACCTCGGCAAGGCCGATATAGCTCTACTCGAAAAGATGAGAGATAACCCTGCCTTCGCACCTGCTCCCGAGAAGGGCGAGAAGGGCTTCTTTGACAGGATGAAAGACTACTTTAGCTAAGGCTACAAGGAGATCAGATCGCTTAGAGCGATGTGATATCTTAATACCTCGATCAATATATGATCACTACCTTTACAGGTATGTATAGTATATGCGTGAGAAATGTGGGGCCTATTAGAGATGGGTATCTAGATGGTTTTCTTACCGTTGATAAGGTAACCGTCTTTGTCGGAGACCAGGGCACGGGCAAAAGTACAATTGCAAAGATCTTATCGACTTGTATATGGATTGAGAAATCTCTTGCCCGGCAAGACCATCAGCCCAGTTACTATACCAAGTACAATCGATTTCAAAAGCAGATAGCTTATCAAGGCATTGATACTTTTTTAGAAAGAGATAGCTATATCGCGTACAAGGGTAAGGCATTTCATTTTGTCTACGAAAATGGTGAGCTGCGATTTGAAGACCAAAGTATTGATGACGCTTACCTATTTCCTAAGATCATGTATACTCCTGCAGAGCGAAGCTTTGTATCTGCAGTTGGCCGCCCTGATTTAGTCAAGCGACTACCAAAGCCACTGTATGCTTTTATGGATGAGTATCTAGATGCAGTGTCACAGCTAGATGACAGGTTTGCTTTGCCTTTTGATAATGTGAGCATAACAAGATCTGGCAAGCAGCTAACACTAAGGGGGGGCAACTATGAGATACCACTACTCAATGCTTCTAGTGGATACCAGACAATGGCCCCTATGTTGATGGTACAAGCCTATCTAACTAAAATGGTAAAGGGTCAAACCATCGATCGACATCAAGAAAATAGCTTGCAAGATGAAAAGGACTTAGAAAAAAAAGTTCGACGTATAGCAAACAATGATAAGCTTGATGATGACGTAAAGCTCTTGTATCTACGCTTATTATCAGGTACTAGGCAGTATCAGTCATTAGTCAGTATAATTGAGGAACCTGAGATCAGCTTATTTCCGTCCTCTCAAGGAGCTATATTATACAAGATCATTGAGTATACTAATGCTTTAGCACACAATAAAACAATCATTACGACACATAGTCCCTACATTATAAACTATCTGACGCTTGCTGCTAAAGCACACAAAGTAAATCAGTCGGATAGCTTACTTTCTAAGCCTATAGTACCACACTTATCCACGATTTCAGGCGATGAGATTGCGATCTATCATTTGGCAAACGGTGTGATCAGTAAATTGCCTAACTACGAGTCTTTGCCATCAGATGAAAACCCTCTCAATGATGCCCTGCAAGACTTCAACGAGCAGTTCATATCATTACTTGAGATGAATGCCGAGGTTTGAGTAAGCTGCTAGACCATAAGTGTGCCTCGCGGTCTACGGCTGCCTGCTTTGGTATATTAGATGATACTGACAGTAAGCCGTGCTTTATTGTACATGATGCTGGAGATAAATGGACGGCCACCGTTCTTAGTAGTGAAGGACGTCAAGTTGAGCTATATGCCATAGATAATTGTCCATCTATCGTTTCTGTATTCGACAATAATAGCAAGAGATGTGATGGCCTACTGGTAGATGGCAGTCGCTACATATTAATTGAGTTGAAGGAGAGGAACAGTAGTGGCTGGTTTAGTGACGGTAAGCAGCAAATTGTCTCTACACTTGGCGAAATTGAACGCTTGGATAGTGCTTTAGGAGCTAAGATTCGATACGCCTATGTATGCAATAATCGAAGGCCCAAGAGCCATTCTAGCAGGAGTAATTCTCTTGAAGAGTTTAAGAAGCGGTATGGCGTGATTCTTAGAGATAGTGCCACCATTGATCTTGATAAGTTACAGTAGTTGTTGGCGTAAGTGACATGCACTTACTATTAAGGGGTCTTAATGGACCCCCAATAACCTCGGTAAGGTTGATATAGCCCTACTCGAAAAGATGAAAGACTACTTTGCGTAAGGGGCGATAGGGAGATCTGATCGCTTAGAGCGATGTGATCTCTTCACTTTCTGTTTTTTCTTCGCAATTTTTCTATGACTACTCACAAAGAAGCCCCACTAATATCTCTACTAGCGGGGCCTTATACCTTTTAGCGTAAGCTATGACTATTGACCTAGCTTGATGTCAATCACATAGTTGTCTTCGTTATCATTGTCTACATAGTTGACTTCATCGATTCTAATAAGATAGACGTTAGCATCTCTCGTTATTAGGTAAGTCTGACCTACAGTTACAGTTCCTGAGCTCGTCAGAGCAGTACCATTAGATCGTAGTGCTCTTACGTCTTCTTGTAAGTCTACGCCGTCAAATGTCCAGGTCTCACCTACACCATTCTCTCCAGCTACGATGAGGCTGAGGTCTGCACCATTTTCTGGTGAGAAACTAGCGAACCAGTTCTCCTGTACAGTAGGATCGATCGTATCGTCGATGCCGTCATCTTGTAGTTCTGACTCCGTACTATTGCTGCTTACGTTTTCACCTGTATCGAGGTCTATGGCTCCATTACCACTACCGATAGCATTAAAAAACCTCCTGTCGAGATATACAACAGCTGTCGTACCTGTTACGAAAATGATCTGATCACTGACTGTGCGGCCTAGCTCATCAGTTACTGTTACCTCTACTGTGTAGTCGCCGCCCATCATAGGTGATCGTACGAGCATAGACGTCTCAAAGGACTGTCTCTCAGCATCGATCAAGGTATATGGATTAGCAACGTCTGTGCCATTAAAGGTGAACTGATCAACGTTGACACCATCGATAGTGACGCTGATCGTATTCATAGCAGCGCCATTAGCTGTACCTACTACGTTAAAGCCCGTAAGTGCATTGACAGCCGTCTGGATGTCTCCATCACCTAGTATGTCAAAGGTCGGAGGATCAGCAGCTATGGTTACGAATATCGTCTGAGACTCGGATAGCATGTCTTCGTCTGATACTAGATAGACGTAACTGTATGCTGTACCACCATCGCTAGGGATGATGACGCCTACTTCTCTCGTGAAGCTTACCTTCTCTGATGCGTCGACGATTAGTTGAGGGTTAGCAGATGCTAGGGCACCGTCTAGGAGTAATCGGTCTAGAGGTACATTACTACCATTTTCTGTTACCGTAAGCGCATTGAGTGGGCTGTCGCCTTCTACAGCAGATACCGTTACGTAGACCGTATCACCAGGTGCGACTGTGACGTCTGATCCTGTGATAGATACAGATGGGCTATCGGCGTTGCCGCCAGGATTGCTACCTCCTGTGCCTTCTTCGCACGAGGTAAAGATGAGGAGTGCTGCACACACAGCGAGTGAAATTCTAATACTTAGGTTCTTCATAAAAATTTTGATTTGCAATGTGATAGGATTGACTATTGCAGTATGTAAAAGTGATTGTTTGACTTCGTATCAATAAACAGATTTAGAGTTCAATATGCTGCCTAGCATCATCCTCGTCTATAACTTGAGTGGTAAGCAATGCCTCTTTGGTATTATCTGAGACGAAGGTGCACCACTTGCAGTCACTGTCCTTACAGCCCTCGTCGAACTTATGTTCGAGGATGTCGGCATATGCCTGCACGAGTTGCTTACTGACCGTAGCGATTGACTCCTTATCCATCTCAAATCTGTCATTGCGATACTTGCCGTTTTTCTGCTGCTCGACATAGGACATCACACCTTGGTCTATTCGGATGGTAAACCGCCCTTCGCCTTTGAGCAGTAGGTAGTAGAAAAAGATCTGTCGCCAGTAGTCGCCACCTAGGTCTTCAACTTCTTTGGGAGGCTTTACCTTTTTACTGGCATTAGCAGGAGCACCCGTCTTGTAATCTATCATAACGAGTCGGTCATCGTAGACCTCTAGTCGATCTATAGTACCCGAGATCGGCACACCTTCATACTCTGTGTGTGCGACCTTGTACTCTGCCTTGACACTTCGTGGAGCTGCCCACCTAGCTCGATTATCTTCGTAATAGTTGGTCAGGCTCTCTCGACCGTGGTGTCGTATGTTTTGAAACTCTAGGTCAGTGAAGTGGGAGCGATACTTCTCTAGTCCTTTGATATACTGGCTGAGCAGGAAGTCTAGACCAGGGTCCTCCATATTGTCCTTCTCCTGCTTAATGTTGTACATCTCTAGGGCATAGTGTACGGCATTACCGTAGCCGATATAGGTCGTCCTAGCAGAGGGTACGCGGAGGATGTTTTCGTAGTAGAAAGTCGTAGGACAGTTGAGGTACTTGTTGAGGCTGGTACTCGACATCCTAAACTTAGCTAGTACGCGATCTATCAGGTCATGGTCGATCAGCTGTGGCTTGGCAGCGTGGTACTTGAGTAGTTCGCTCTGGTAGTCATCCACCAATCTTACTGGTACTGGCGTGATTTCTATGTCCGTTGCGTCGAGGCCTGCCTCACCTATAAACTGGCTGGCTAGGCGGTCTTTGCCACTGTCGTCCTTGGCGCCATAACTGATGTAACAGTAGTCTGCCGCCCTGGTGATACCGACGAATAGCAGTCGCCGCAGCTCTTGCAGTGTGACGGTTTTCTCCACGTCATTTTCTGGAAACTTGAGCTGAGGATAGGAGTAATTGAAGGAGTTGCCTCGCTTCTTTTCCCAGTTCTTTTCGTGACAGCCGATGATCATCACATGGTCAAACTCTAGGCCCTTACTACTGTGGATGGTCATGAAATTGACGGCGTCCGTCGCAGAGGTTACCCGCATGATCTGCAAGTCGATATTCTCCTCTTGCATCTGCCCTATCATATCGAGCATGGCGGTCAGTGACAGCGTGGGGATCTTGGCAGATTCGTTTTTGATAAAGTCAAATAGCGTATTGACCACCTGCAGTCGCCAGGAGGTCTCGCCACTACTCAGGATTTCGTAGAGTAGCCCACTCTCAGTAAGTACTTTTTCGAATAGTATCTGGAGGGTATAGTTTTTGGTAGCGGAGATCCATGACTCGATCTGCTGTGCCGTAGCCATCATCTTGGTACGATCGGCAACCCCTAGCTCGGTCATCACGGTCTCGTCTTGCATGACGTCGCGCCAGTAAGGCTGCTGCTTGGCCTTGTCGTCTGACTGTTCTTCTTGCTCGTCTTTATAGCGGTGGCGGCAGTGGACACTGATACGTCCTATATCTCTAGGCTCTAGCCCAAAAAAGTCAAAGTGCAATAACTCAAAGAGTAGGTGCTGGCCGCTGTGTGGTGACTTGTACTCCGTCTCGATATACTCCAGGATCGTGAGTAGTCGTCGGACATCGATTTCGTCGAGGACATTGACCCGCTTTTTGACATTGACGGGTATGCCTTTTTGGGTGAGGTATCGGATGATGTCCGTCGCTTGCGCATGCTTGGTGTACAGCACAGCGATATCACTGTAGGCGACCCCTTGCTTATGTAGGTCGAGGATGCGCTGTATAGTGCCGGCCTCCTCCTGTGTCTTGTTAGCATAGGCGGTGATGCTTACGCGTGCAGCATCGTTAGGTACCCCTTTTTTATCAGGATGACTGGCTGTCAGCGTCTTGGGTACATTGTGCTTTTGGGCTATGCGAGAGTCACCATTTACGGTAATGAGGTTGGTAGCTCGGTCTAGGATATTCTGGTTGCTCCTATAATTCTGGGTCAGTACGTGTACCTGTGGGTTAAATCTCTTGATGAAGGCATTGATATTGGCCATCTCGGCGCCTTGAAATCGATAGATCGACTGGTCATCATCACCCACGACGAAGAGGTTGGGCTCCTCCCAGTAAGAGGCTAGTGTTTCGACGAGCTTATTTTGCGATCGGTTGGTGTCTTGGTACTCGTCTACGAGGAGGTATTGGTATCGCTCTTGGTAGTCGGATAGTAAGGTCTCATTGGTTTGAAAGGCCTTTAGTACCCAGTTGATCATATCATTGTAGTCGTATAGACCTCTCTGATCGAGTATGGCATTGTAGGTATCTAGCTGCTCTGCCGCTGCGATGATGCCTTCCATGCCTTCTACCTCCTGTTGGATTTTGTCTTCCCGGACATCCCCCTTTTCGTAGACGACACCAGGGAGTATGGTGCTCTTAGTTTTACGTCCTGCGACTAAGTGTCCCCTTGCTCGATCGGCCATATCAGCGACGGCCTTCTTCATATCGTCAGCTGTCCAGTGCTCCCGTTTCATCGTACCGAAGAGCTCCTTGATACGAGATAGATTTTGATAGGGTTTGCCTTTCAGCTTACGTATAGGCGAGTCGATAGGCGCTTTCTCGATGATCTTACGGAGGATGTCCACGATCTCAAGATCACTGACGAGTTCTAGCTCGCGATACTCTCCGAAGTAGTCACTGTGGTCTGCGATCACCTGACTGCAGAAGGAGTGGAAGGTAGCCACTGTAATCCTATTGGCCTCAGGGCCGATGAACTGTCTCAATCGCTGTCGCATCGCAAAGGCTCCTGCATCCGTAAAGGTGAGTGCGAGTATCTCGTCGGCCTTGGTATCGGTCTTGCGGAGTATGTAGCCGATACGTACGGCTAGGAGTTGCGTCTTGCCCGTACCGGGCCCTGCCAGCGCCATCACTGGTCCGTTGATCGCCTCGACAGCACCACGCTGTTGGTCGTTTAGCTGGAGGTAGGCTTTGTCAAATGCTTCGTTGTAAGCATGGCGTTCGCTGGTTGAGGACATGGTTCTGACGTAGATGAGGGGTAAAGATACGGTGTGATTGGACGGAAAAGATCAGCTTGTTGTGGAGACTTCTCAAATTTTAGGATTACCCAATAATACTATCTAAACCCTTAGCATACCACAAAATATACATCTCGACAAAACCTGTAGTCACACTTCGATAAACCAGACCTTTTGACCCTGGTTCTGGTGAGGCATTGTCGCACTGGCGCGACGGGCCAGTTACTTTTTCCATTGCTGAAAAAGTAACCAAAAAAGCTAGTCGCTCTAAGGCAATTACTGGCGTATTTACAATTGCTTAAAGGATTAGAGCTACATAAAAGTTAATACCTACTAATTTATAATGCAGCGCCAGTACCGTCCGCTACTGAATCAAAATTGCTGTCCTTTTACTGTTTTTAGTTTGTACTTGGAGTAAGAACCAACTTATTGGTCTATGATTGTCAATCACTTTTTTCCTATGCTAGGTAAAAGCCGCACATTTTGCCATCCGCTTACCTATTGCTGTAGAGCGACGCATCATAATGGCCAACGATAAATCCTACCAAGTGCTTTGCACGACAAAGGTCCTTATATCAAAGAAGCTAAGTCCGGCATTTAGAGATGCACCTCAGGAGTTTTTAATGGATGTCCTATCATTACGTTACTGTCAATTGGGTAATGATTTAGAGAGAAATGTAGTGCAATTTGTTATTCTACTAGTATTTGGTTGAGTGTGCGAGAGAATGATAGCATCAAACAATTAGCTGTCGCTGTACAGAAATAGATCATGAGTCGACAAAATGTGCGATTTTTCGGAACAAGCAGTACCACTCAGGACTACTGAAGTGATTAGCGTATTTAAACATGATATAGCATGCCATACAGTAGAAAAATAAAAGCAATTTTGACACGACTCAAGATCGGTCTTGGCTTAGCTAAAACACTTGAACAGCTATAGGCTCTTAGTTCATATCTAGTATTGTTGGTGACTTACTAGCCAAGAATTTCCTTACAGCGACATGATTTTTGCCTTCTTTTGATCT
>CAYMFD010000061.1:0-21338 GCA_964389475.1 uncultured Saprospiraceae bacterium | reverse complement strand
AGCCGATTACAAACGTTTATTAAACGTTTAAAAACACTTAGGCAGTCTACCATTGCAATTACAAATCAGCTATTACAAAAAGACGACGATCAACAACACTCTTATATATCGCCCTCCAATCGCCTAGTCAAAGAAGTGGTCGTATTGATTACCGCTACTCCGCTGTACGGGCTCAGCCTCCTGGATGGGGTGGTCGAGTTCTAGTATCTCATCATCCTCCTGTAGGTCGCTGAGAATGTCGGCCTTTTCCTCTCCTAGCAAGAGTGAGGCGCCTTCTTCTTCCCACTTCTCTAGCATCTTGAGGCCTTGCTCCTCGAATACACCGTTCTGGAGGTCTATACTAGCCATGAAGTTTTCGGACACTTCCATAAATCGCTCCATCTCGCCTACCTTCTGACTCACATCGTCGGCTACCGCCTCTAGGGCTTGGTCAAAAATGGCTCGCTTATCGGCGTCGCCTTTGATAACACTCATGGCCGACTTCATAGCGGAGTTGCTGGCACGGATAGCCTTTCTCTCTTGCTCCTTGACCATGACCTGGTCTTCGATATCCTCGACGAGGATCTCACTATTTTCGTACATCTTGTTGAGCACCCGATAGAGTACCTCCATCTTACGATATAGGTCTTCTAGCCGTACGTTACTTTCTCTCAGTCTCCCCGCCTTTCGGCTTTTGAGGATCATCTGGTTCTTCTGGTTAGCCGTCTTGGCCTTACTGGCGAGGTCGATGTTGCTCTTGATCTCTATCTTATTATTGAGTATGATCTCCTTGAGCTTGTGCATCTGCCCCCTGAGCTGGCCTACCTGGCGGTTCATCTTACGCAGATTGCCCTTGAGCTCCTCGACATAACTATTAAGTATAGCGATAGGATCTATCTCGATAAAGAGTCCCGTAATCCACCGCATCACACTCTTGTACATGTAGCCGACGAGGGCACGCATCTTACTATCGAGGGCCATAAATATGATGGCGCCGAGGACGAGCAGGGTCACGATGAGGCCTAGCGTAGTACCGATAAATGCTACGATGGCAGATAATGAGGTCGCTATAAGCGCAGCTCCACCGATTACTACGCCGCCTAGTATAAGGGCACCCGTTACTCCCTCAGGTCGACTCCAAAAAGATCTGCGTTTAGATGTACTCATTAATTAAAAAGTCTGGTCACTGCTCTTCTCAAAACACCAAAGATATATAATGAAGGCGTGACTGCAATAGAGAGGAGGTCTTGAGTACATTTCATTTTGATGATAGTCACCTTCATGGACACTGAGAAAGTAATAGTATAAATGTCCCTAATCTAGATTGGTATTACTGTCATATCATCCTTGAATCTATAAAAGACCACGATTCTCGTTTGGCTTTTGTCGCACTGGTGCGACGGACCAGGCTCGCCCACCCGCTGTCGCGGTTCTTTCCCTTATCAGCTCTGCTGATATTTCTCCTGAGAGAAAATCGGTCTATCATATTGCTGAAAAAGCGGTGCATCGAGCGAAGTCGAGATGTAACCAAACCCGCCTACCCGGCTTGCCGGCTTGGCAGGCAGGAAAGCTAGTCGCTCTAAGATGACAAAACGATCGCCTTAAGCGAAGTAGGTCGACTAAATGTCGAGCTGCTAGTGAAGGAACCGAGACCTCTGCGTCGAGGGTGGGCAGCGAATATGCCAGGATCGGCCGCTACTGAGTCAAAATTGCAATACTTTTGCTAGTCCACTAGTTGCGCTTACCTCCAAGACAAGACCACTGACCCTTGAAGGCAACTACTATTTATTGCTTTGTCCGCAAAAGCTGCACATTTTGCCATCCACTTGCCTATTACTGTAGAGCGACGGTTCTTGATTGCTACTGGCCCAATTGCTTGCAGCTAACTAATCAAAGTACAATACCTACACTTTGGTGATAAAACCTGCATTTTGAATTACAACCACGTCTATAAATAAATAACGAGAGGTCGCATCCATCAAATGATACGACCTCCCGCTTTCTTAAAACTAAAAACACATTAACTGAATCCATAGGACCCAAATCCTTATCTACTAGCGTATTACAATGAACTTACGCTTATAACTTGTAGCGCCGCTGACTACCTCTACGAAGTGTTGTCCAGCAGCTAGGTTGTTGGTCTCGATACTGGTGATGACGCCATTGAGTGGGTAAGTATTGATCACCTTGCCAGACATATCCATTACTGCGGCACTGCCTCCTAGTAGCGACTCGTCCACCTCGAGGGTCATGACACTACCTCCCTGGACAGGATTGGGGAATACACGTACTGCATCAAGGTCTACTGATGATGCTCTCTCGTTGAGCATAGGCATCGCCTGATCCTGAAACTTAGCGACCATCTTGCTCACGTCATCTAGGTCTATCCGACCCTCGAGCGAAGCCGCGACAAAACCTTGCTCCTCCGGCATAGCGATGAGGGCGACGATCTCATGTACGACATCGTTGGTCTCATCTACAGATATAACGACATTAACACCCTTGTCTTTGACCCTTACGAGTTCTTCTAGATCTGAGATTAGAGACTTGCCTCTTTTAAATAGCTCCATGGAGTTGGCATCCGAGTCTACCTTGACTAGCGTAAATGCATCGATATTGTCCATCATACGTAGGACCTCCTGCGCCTCTTCTTCGTCTGCGGCCTCTTCGAACTTGGACATCATCTGAAATAATTTACCGCTTACGTTAACGACGGTAGCATCATCTCTACTGAGTAGATCGGCATAGTTATCCTCGACGAATGACTGTGCTGTAGTGGTGGTTCCTATACATAAGGCAACGGCTATAATTGCTAATATTTTCTTCATGATATATTGTAGAGTTAATTGTTAAATGAAAAGTAAATGACTGTAAATTAAGCGCTTACACCCTGTCGACGAATAGTTCCGCCATCTTGTTACAGGCCTGTTAAATGATTGGGGCATACAGTCGATGAGCATAGAGTAGGCAACGACGAGCGGTGAAAAGTTAACGACGAATGATTCCCGCTTGTAACGGGATTTCAATGGAACTCAATCACCTTAATAATGTAGTCACGGATTTAAAATACACCATACCAAGAGCATTTCGACGACGCTGCGCTTGCTCAATGACCTTTAATTAGCTCTTTGTGGAGTCACTTTCTCGGTACTATAGGTCTGCAAACAGAGATACTGGATGAAGCTAAGAGAAGTGCGACTGTGGCGCAGGCTTAGTGACCATAGGCACCATCCTACCGCTGACACCAAACTTAGAACCAAGGCACTACCAACCACCTACCACAGAAAAGCATTCTCTACAAGCGGAAAACCAGGGTTTACTGTAGCGTTAAGCGAAAGTAAAATCTCCTTTTGCAGACAAGCTTTCCTGCCTGCCAAGCTGGCTTGTCAGGTAGGCTCGCCTGCCTTGACATGGTAGGCAGGTTTGCTTCCTTTTTCAGCAGAAAAAGAAGTCGCCGCCCCGCGAACGGGGCAATTACTAGAGGAACATAGAGTTTAATAGAGCGGCAATTAATCTTGAGGAGTCTTTTGTCGAATAGTCTTAGCTCCTTTCATCTACTTATTACTTTACCATCTTTGCTATATGAAATACCTATCAGCAGACATCATCTATGATGGTACTGGAGCGAGATACGACGATCACGTACTGGTCATGGACGGACAGACCGTGGTCGAGCTACTACCCATGGCGGATGTAAGTGGAGCAGATATACAGCGGTATGAAGGCATCTTGCTGCCTGGCCTCATCAATACCCACTGCCACCTTGAGCTCAGCCACATGCTAGGCAAGGTGCCTACGGGTACGGGCCTCCTACCCTTTATCGGTCACGTGGTGAAGTATAGAGATACGAGCATGGCAGAGATCGAGGCCTGTATACGGGCAGGCGATGCAGAGATGTATGATAATGGTATCGTGGCTGTAGGCGATATCTCCAACAAGGCGGACACGGCAGCTACCAAGGACGACAGTTTACTGAGCTACTACACCTTTGTCGAGATGTTTGATTTCTTGCAGACGTCCAAGACAGCCGAAACCATCGAGCAATATATGGCGGTACTTGCCGCCCAGTCAGACAAGGGTAGCAACAGAAAAAACCTCAGTCCACATGCCCCTTATACGGTGACACCGGAGCTCATGCGCTATATAACGAGTCATGTAGGGCCGCAGTCGACGATCAGCATTCACAATCAAGAGACCAGTCACGAAAACCAACTCTTCGTCGATGGCGGCGGCGACTTTAAGGCGTGGTACGGGCAGTTTGGCCATACGGTAGAGGACCGATATATCACCGGCCAGCCGAGTATCTACTACGCTATGCAGCACCTAGACGCGAGGCAGCGGACCCTTTTCGTCCATAATACCATGACGACGCAGGCCGATATCGCGGCTGCACAGGAGTGGAGCGACACCGTGTACTGGGCTACCTGCCCTCGGGCTAATCTCTACATCGAGAACAGGCTGCCCGTCTACAGCCGATTCGTCGCCGAAAATGCCAAGGTGACCATCGGGACAGACAGCCTCACCAGCAACTGGGCCCTAGACATATGGGCGGAGGTACAGACCATCCTCAAGTATGCGAGCTATCTCTCGATCGATCAGGTCATCACATGGGCCACTAGTAATGGTGCCGAGGCGCTAGGCTATGAGGATCGGCTAGGCTCATTCGCAGTGGGTAAGCAGCCAGGCGTCAATCTCGTATCCTGCCCGGTTGTGGATGGGCAACCTGTCATCGCTGGCACTCGGATAAAAAAGCTCTTATGACCTACAAGATATACCAGGTCGATGCCTTCGCAGAACGACCGTTTACGGGTAATCCTGCGGCCGTTGTCGTACTACCCCACTTTCTATCCGTAGGGATTATGCAGGCCATTGCCGAGGAGAATAACCTCAGCGAGACCGCATTCGTAGTACGTCGTGATGATGGCCAATATGACCTACGTTGGTTTACGCCAAAGGCCGAAGTGCGGCTATGTGGTCATGCTACCTTGGCCACGGCGCATGTCGTCAGTCACCACCCACTCGACGTCTCTCCCACCCTACACTTTCATACCAAGGCAGGAATACTAGCAGCCGATATGCATGATGGCAAGATCGTCATCACACTCCCTGCTGACCACCCATTACCAGTGGATACCTTACCTACCCTCGAGGCCGCGATCGCCTGTAAAGTAACCCAGCTGTATAGAGGCATCGACGACTACATCGCCGTCGTAGGCTCTATCGAAGAACTGACCAGTATCACCCCAGATCTCAGTGCCATAGCCGACCTCGATAGCCGAGGCCTCATCGTTACCTGTAGGGATGGTAAGACGGCAATCGCCTGCAGATGCTTTTATCCTGCCCTAGGTGTCGACGAAGATCCAGTGACCGGCTCTGCTCACACGGCACTCATACCGCTCTGGACGTCCATCCTCAATACCAATGTATTTACAAGTAGGCAGCTATCCGCGAGAGGCGGTAAGGTAGACTGTGTCTATAAGGGTGATACGGTCGCTCTGCTAGGTCATGCGTTTACGTATTTGGAGGGAGTTATTTCGGTGTAGAAATAATGAAAGTCTAATCACCTCTTAGTCGCCTCGGAGGACATCCATATCTAGATAAGGAGATACATTTGCACTAGCTAGAGAAAAACGATTGTATGAAAACCCACATCCTGCTTGCTTACCTCCTCACCTGCTGCCTCCTGCTCAGCTGTAAGGGTGATCAGCCCCTAGATATGCCAGCGACTGGCGATCCTGTGATCGATAATCTGACGGCGCAGATAGCAAGAGATGCGGATAATAGTAAGCTGCTGTACGAACGAGCCAAGCAGATGTATGCCCAGGATGACTATGACCAGACAATCAAAGATCTGACAGCAGCCATTGCCATCGACTCCCTCATGCCGCAGTACTATCACCTACTGAGCGATGCCTACCTCGACGACCTCAACTCTCGGGATGCACTGAAAACTATGGATACAGCCAGCAGGCTATTTAACGATCGCCTACCGACCCTGCTCAAGCTAACGGAGCTACAGTTTATTTTAAAGCAGCACGAAAAGGCCCTCGGTACGATCAATCATATCTTTTACCTCGGCAAGGAAGATCCCGAGACCTTCTTGATGCTAGGCATGATCTTATTTGAGACAGGGCAGATGGAGCGGGCTGGCAATGTCCTCAAGGAAGCTGTCAACCGAGACCCTGACCTCTACGAAGCCTGGAGTATGCTCGGCAATATAGCAGAGCAGAATGAAGACCCTCTCGCTAAGACCTACTATGAGAATGCAGCTAGAGCCTCTGGCGACAAGAGTGGACCTTTACACAACCTGGCCTTTTACATCCAAAACAATGGAGACATACCCGGCGCCATAGCACTGTACAAGCGTATCATCATCCGCGATCCGCAGTATACGCCAGCCTTCAAAAACCTCGGCGTCCTCTACACGGAGATCGACAGTCTAGACCTAGCGCTAGATCAGTTTAAGATTGCCGCTAAGGTGGACCCAACCGATGCTACCAGCCACTACTATCAAGGCCTCCTCTACGATATGCTCGGCCAGCCCACCGCTGCCAAGGGTGCCCTAGAGAATGCCCTGAGCCTACAGCCCGACCTTCAAGCGGCCAGCGATGCGCTGGCGGATATAGGCAGGTAACGGTGCATTTCAAAATGCAGGATGCCTCAATAAATCTTCTTGAGCTATTAGCATGAGGCAAAATTACACCTCGAGGCAAAAGTTGCAGTCACATTTCTGCAACCCGAATCTTATGCACCTTGATTCTAGCACGGCATTGTCGCACTGGCGCGACGGGCCAATTATATCTCGACCGGGCTCGATACGGCGCTTTTTTCCAATTGCTGAAAAAGTAATCAAAAAAGCTAGTCGCTCTAAGATGACTGAAGGGTCGCCGTAGGCGAAGCAGGTCGACTAAATGTCGACCTGGTAGTGCGGAAACCGAAACCTCCGTGTTGAGGATGGGCGGCTCACTACCGTCCGCTACTGAATCAAAATTGCTTTCCTTTTACTGTTTTTTGGTTGTACTTGGGATAAGAAACAATTCAATGGTCGATGATAGCCAATCACCATTTTCTTGATGTGTAAAAGCCGCACATTTTGCCATCCGCTTGCCTATTGCTGTAGAACGACACATGTTGATGGCCGCCAATAAATCCTGCCACGTACTGTACATCTAAATGAATTCCTACTTTGAAAGAAGCTATAACTTGAATTTTGGGATGCACCCCTGGGTAACGGGTGGTCCGAAACTCCTCAATAAAGCTCTACAGTAGTAACCGAAAGTATCTGTCATGAGATTACCTAATCGTCTTTAAAGAAGACAACCTTGGCAACTCTCATACAGACCTATCCTAAGTCACTGACAGCTCTCGGGTCATGCAAGTCCATTTGTAGTTGTAAAAGTTAAGTTGTATTTTTATACGTATAAATTACTACGTATGAGCAGTAAATTGACACTATCAATAAATCAAATGGTTATCGAGGAAGCCAAGAGATACGCTAAATCAAATGGTAAAAGCCTATCAAGCCTTGTAGAAGAGTATCTCAAATCACTTACCTTGAAGGAGGAGAAAAGCAAAAAGGAGGCAACTCTAAAAATAGTGAAAGAGTTGAAAGGCTCTGTGAAGCTTCCTGCGGACTTCACCTCGTACAAGGAGCTTTTAGAAGATGCCCTTATTGAAAAGCACTTAGGCGCATGAAGAAGCTCTTTATAGATTCAGATGTGCTTCTTGATTTACTCCTAGACAGAAAACCATGGTCAGAAGACACAGCGACTCTAATCGAAGCCTCTATCGCCTCAGACGTTACACTTTATACGTCTAGTCTAAGCATTGCTAATATGCATTATATAATAGGACGCTTAGAAACTAAGAAGAAGGCTGACTCAAAAATAAAGAAGATACTCAAAATCATGAGCATCGAAAACTTAGGTCAGACAGTCATTGATCAAGCTGTAGAATCAAAGTTTAGGGATTTCGAGGATAGTATACAGAATTTCTGTGCCGTAGAAGCAAAACACGAGATTCTCATAACCCGCAATACGAAGGATTATAAAGAGAGTCAGTTATCAATCTTCACCCCTGAAGAGTATTTAGCAAAGATCAGAAGCGAATAACTTGGTCTGGCATACATTGGTCTTGGTAAGCCCTCCATTTACCCTTGTGCTGCCTATGGTTTTCACAGCAGCGCTTGGATGTGGATGGAAGAACCTGACGCCTACCAGTTAGTCAGCACGGCATGACGTTATCGCACCACTCGACCCACAGGATAACGCAAGTACCCCTCTTCATAATAAGGGCTGTGCTTATAGATCCACTCTAACTCAGTACGGCCATCAAGTACATCAGCAGTCTGCTCTGCTCGCCATCCCTCAAATGCACGGCGGAGGTCTGCATCCTCAGCCAGCAACTCTGCCGCCGTATCCTCAAAAACGTAGGCGCTGAAATGCTCCTTTTGCATCAAGATACCATCAAAGAAATTCCATGCAAAAAAGCTGTCTGCTCCCTGCGGCTCTAGCGTGTGGACGATGTAGGGGTTTTGCGGCTGATTGAGGTAAATGACGACATCACCTCGGCGATAGGTTTGTTTGCTACTAGGCAGTAGGTCGACCTGCACATCATAATGCAAGTAGTGCCCCTCATAGGGCCTGTCTACGGTCTTGTAGTCTACTATCCTGTATTGCTGGACATCAAGGCTGGAGTCTTGCTGCAAGACGGTCATCGCAACTCCATTGGCTCGTAGGCGATCGATGACCTCTCCGTAGGCAAAAGGTATAACGTATGCCTGAGGTGCATCAACTGTAAGTATCGGTCGATAGGTATCGTAGTAGTCAATAGATCTCGTGTATGGCTGCGATCGATCATAATACAGGCGTGGCTGACCGCTGATTTCGCTCGCTTTGTAGTCTGCCTCATAGCCTTTGAATTCGATGGCCTGCTTCTGTGCCTTATCTAGCTCCCACTGTATGTCGTACTTGGCCATTGCCTTGACATAGTCATCGTGAGCCGCGCGGGCGGCGAGGATAGCCTGAGACTGGGCAGAGGCGTGGACGAGATTGGCCTTGAGGAAGTGGTAGGTGCTCTCGACTCTATCTCGGTAAGTCTTGAGCATGTGGGTCTCAGGCATACTGCTGATAGAGCCATGTATAGCCGCATACCCACTGCTGTAGCGAGGCAAATCGAGGAAGGCCTTAATGCCTTTATCTAGACTACCCATCGCATATACATAAGGTGTCATTTCATATCCTGCTGCTGCCATCTGATCATACATATCGGGTAGGTAGTGCTTCTGCTGGTAGGTAGCAAGTGCTGGCGACAGCTTGTCCTTTTGTGTAGCGATCAGCGTCATGATGTACTGATAGTCGGCACCATTGCTGGTGTGGGTATCGACGAAGATCTCCGGCTGCCACCGTTGATAGATCTCCGTAAAAGCCTTGGCATTGCGACTATCGCACTTGACGAAGTCACGATTGAGGTCTAGGTGCTTAGCATTACCCCGAAAGCCATGCTCTGACGGACCCACTTGATTGGCCCTGCTGTAGCTACCTCGATTGAGGCCACCACCTATGTTATAAAACGGTATGATGACTAGGTTGACATTGTCCAATAAGTCGGCCAGATCACCATCCGCTACTATATCTCTGACGAGTGCTATGGAGGCATTGACACCACAAGGCTCGCCTGGGTGAATGGCATTATTGATCATCAGGGTTACTTTCTCCTCTTTGTTATCACCATTAATCACCACGACCTCGTGTAGTGGATATCCAGCATCCGTCATGCCTACCGGCGTCATCGTGACGAGCGGCGATTGGTTGGCCATCGCCTGGTACCAGGCGATCACCTCGTGGTAGGTGGGAGTATAGTTGTCGTCCGTCTCCCAAGGAATAGCTATCATTTTCTTAGATTTTTGAAGGGCCTTGTAGCCGCCACAGCTAGCAAGTAGGAGGAGTAGCGATAGGATTATTAGTAATGATAGTGGCCTCATCGTCGGTAAGATTGATCTTCTAAATATGTAGCAAGATAGAGCTTAATACTAGCCTCAGCTTTGGGACCTGTCAGTGCCCCAGCTCGACGCTTTATTAAAATTGTCGGCAGCTGAGGTCCGCTACTTTCGCATGCGAGACTTCAATAGCGAAACCTCGCTGCCTCCCGAGTAGGGACCCATCACTTCGACGAACTCAGTACACCGCCTAAATCCTTCCCTTGAAAAGCCTGCCTACCAGACTGTAAGTCGGTAGGGAAGGACTTGTTTATGTCGCTTTGCGACGCTGCTCTTTTTGGTAAGTAATTGCAGTCAGAGATCTGCTACTTGGCCATCAATCTAACAGATAGCGTAGCAACAATTAAAACTCCCTCTCTCTTTAGGAGAGGGCAAGGGGCGGTCCCTGAGCTTTTCGGTCGAAGGGAGAGGCCGTACTCGGCCGCTTACCGATCCCAAAGCCCTTCTGACATAGGTCCGCATCATGACAAAACCATCGCTAACAAGATCTCTACTACATTGTTAGTAGATATCAGCGGTACACCGTGGTCTTAATGACGAAGTCTAAGTACTTTTGCACACCATTACACAACTACCTACAATCATAAACTATGAGTACTACTCCCGAACATATACACTGCCTCATCATAGGATCAGGACCTGCTGGCTACACCGCGGCTATCTACGCTGCTCGTGCGGGCATGAAGCCTGTCGTCTACACGGGTAAGGAGCCTGGTGGCCAACTGATGATTACCAATGACGTGGAGAACTACCCGGGCTACCCGGATGGTATCATGGGACCACAGATGATGGAAGACTTCCGTAAGCAGGCGGAGCGATTCGGTACGGACGTACGTCGCGAGATGATCGAGAAGGTCGACTTCTCCGGTGATGTGCACAAGGCCTGGTCGGAGACTGGTCACGAGATACACGCCGATGCTGTGATTATCTCGACGGGTGCTAGTGCCAAGTGGTTGGGCCTAGAGTCAGAAAAACGACTGTGGAACAAAGGCGTAAGCGCCTGTGCTGTCTGCGATGGGTTTTTCTACCGTGGCCAAGACGTCATCGTAGTAGGTGGTGGAGATACAGCTGCTGAGGAGGCTACCTACCTCTCTAAGTTGTGTAAGAATGTACACCTCCTCGTACGACGAGACGAAATGCGTGCCAGTAAGATCATGCAGGAGCGAGTCCTCAAGACAGAGAACCTCACCGTACACTGGAATACCGAAACCGTAGAGGTACTCGGAACAGACGGCGTAGAGGGTGCCCGCGTTAAGAACAATAAGACTGGAGAAGAGTCTGTGATCAATGCAGGCGGCTTCTTCGTAGCTATCGGCCACAAGCCCAATACCGACTTATTCGCCGACTACCTGGATATGGACGAGAGCAACTACCTCGTCACCAAGCCAGGTACGAGCCTTACCAATATACCAGGAGTATTCGCTAGCGGTGATGCCCAAGATAATGTCTACCGTCAGGCAGTAACAGCAGCTGGTACAGGATGTATGGCAGCCCTAGACTCAGAGCGATACCTAGCGGAGAAAGGGATTATTTAAGTCGGGTGGCGGCAAGGTCGATCCATCAAGAGAAATAGCAGTAATACTAGGACGCCGCATTGATTGATTTCAGTGCGGCGTTCTACTATTTATGCGGAAAGGCACGACTGGACTTACAGCGACTAAAAGCTGAGCACACCACTTTTTCTTCTATATGGAATAAAACTAGGTTAGCGCTGCCGCGGTTCTACCCGCAGTGCATTGAATCCATATACTAAATCGAAAAAGCTCACCTCGTGTCGACTAACGATCTATCGTTATCTAGGCAGAGTTAATTGTACGCCATTAACTGTGTCATCACCCATCCAATCGATGAAGCGACCTCTTAGCCGTGTTTCTAAAATCGGTCATTTCTACACCTAAAACACGATCGCGTAGGCTAGCAACTGACTGGTCACACCTATCGTCAAGCCACCATATACGTCCTCTGCTCGATGGGCACCTAGTAGTAGCCTAGACGTGCATACCATACCTGCAGCTACAATGGCTAGCACGACGAGCATGCGCATCGCGATCGTCCATGATGCCACTGAGAAGGTAGTGTAGCTAAAACTTGCGTACATCACCGCTATGGCCGCTACGAAACCTCCGATACCCACCGCATGGAGGCTAACCTTACTAAATATATTGATAAAGAAAGCTAAGAATAGAGCAATCGTACAGCCGAGGACGAAGTAGCTAAAGGCATCAGGCACCAGGTCATTGTTCTTGATATTGAGGTATAGCCAGATGTAGAATATACCAGTGATGATCATCGGCCCTACCCGCTCCATACGATCCTCCATATGTACCGACTGTATAAACCCTAGCAACTTGAGCATGGCTACCGATACCAGCGGAAATATGATGGTCGTAATAAATACATTGATAATAATGAGCCCCTGCACCTTGCTGTCTTCGAAGGAGAATAAGTAGGGATTGACCTGCATCAATATCAATAAGACATACAGTATTACGAATACTGGATGAAAAACATAACTAATCGCTTTAGATATCAATTGCATACTGCAAGGTACTATTTGATGTAAAAAGGAATCAAAGTCTGTCCGTCATATTCCTTACTATAAAACGATCGGCTATCGAGATCTCCCTCATATCGCTGGAAATAAAGCCTATGTAAACCACGAGACAAGGAGTCTAGCGGCACATGAAATAAAACGCCTTTTTCTCCCAGATTAGCATGTTTAGTGAACAGCAAATCGTCTGGGTTGATATCCAATGCCGTATCGTCGATGACTAATTCGATTCGGTTGACTATAGCCGCCTTAATGCGTCCAAACTGATCACTGTAGTAAGATGTAACCATCTGATCTACGACGTATTCTACACTATCGAAACGCGACTGGTAAGCTACACGTAAAGCTTCTTTACTATCCTCATTGTATAAGCCCTGCTCTTTGAGCAACTTTCGCTCCTTGACCTTGGCCTGTACTAATGGCTCAAGCAAAACAGCTTCTAAATCTTTAATAGAGTCAACCACAGCCGACTTATGCACTGCGCGACCAAAGGTACTATGGAACCCCACCTTAAATATGGGCTCAAGCCCCTCTTCCTTGCTGATCACTTCATCAAAATCCTGATCGATACGAATGAAGACCATCATATCTCTATCATCATATGCGTACCTATCTATAGATAGCGCTTTGATAGCTGTAGGTGTCTCGTCTAATCCTCGTAAGTCATCATAAAACCTATGCTGTATCATGTTACCTACCGCAGCGTCATACATGCGATTACTGAGCAGCGTAGAATCTGGGATGACCGAATTACCATTAGTATATAAACTCGGAGATATGATCAAGACTGTAAAAACATAAGGTATACCTAACAGAAAGAGTCGACGTGTATACTTGTCATCGAGGAAGTTGTAGAGTAGGGCTCTATAAAGAAACGACAAGGTTATGTAGCTGAAAAACCGGTAGAGAAAACCGTAGCCTTTGGCAAATGTAGGATCCTTAATCCTGCGGATAAGCCCAAGGGTGATAAAGTCAAAAAACACCACTAATGCACACAGTAAGTAGCCCATCATAAATAAGCCAAAAACGCCTTGCCCCAGGATACTTTCTTCAACAAGTTTATTGGCTACAAATCCAAAAAGACCCAACGTACCCACAAACACCATGGTGCTGACAACCAGGAAAAAGAGCAGGAATGTATAAGCAAACAAAACACTACACAGTTTCTCTAACCGCTCGATGTAGTCATCGTAGCTACCGACCTTGCGACGCAGATAGTTGGTCATCCACTCGCTATAGTTGAGGGCATCGTAGTCTATCTCTCGACTCACATACCGCAGACCTATAGCTCCGATCCAAAGCCCCCTCAAGATGATATGCACGAGT
The DNA here is from genome assembly GCA_964389475.1 of uncultured Saprospiraceae bacterium. Lineage (GTDB taxonomy): Bacteria > Bacteroidota > Bacteroidia > Chitinophagales > Saprospiraceae > CAYMFD01. The sequence continues at coordinate 7,485 of CAYMFD010000061.1, read as the reverse complement.
AAGTTAATGAAGAACAAAGCCCACCCAGCCTTTAGAATAGTCACAGCGAATCCAGCAAGTGTAGCGACTATGCCATCCGCAGAAGCGACATCTATATAGTTGCCAAATTCAATAATTGCAGGCTTACTACCGTACACCCCATAGAGGGCAAAACCAGAGATCAGTAACTCCAACTGCCAGCTCTCCTGTTGGAGCTTTTCTAACCATTCTTGAAAAAATGCTTTCTGCTTTTTCCGGTCGTTATCATCTATCATCTGGTAAAACTTTCCGAAATTTAGTCAAACTACTGAGTTATCCATGTGTGGACGATCAACAATTACAGCCAGCGAGAAGGTCATAGAGGTCAGGCTCGGTGCGGAGTTTAAAAAAGAAGATGCCGGCAAACTCCTCTTGCCCAACTACAATGTGACCCCTACCACCTTGCAGGCCGCGATCACTAACCTTGACGCTACTGCTATCTCACTGCTACAGTGGGGCCTCATCCCCTCATGGGCAAAAGACAAGAAGGTAGGCTACCGTATGATCAATGCACGCGTAGAGACCGTCTCAGAGAAAAGTGCTTTTAAGGTAGCCTTTCGGCAACGCAGATGCCTCATACCTATGGATGGCTACTACGAATGGATGGCTCGAGGCAATACCAAGCAACCATACCGCATCGTGACAACCGACCAGCAGGTATTTACCTGTGCAGGCCTATGGGAGGAGTGGATAGATCCGCAAAGTGGTGAGGTCGTCCGTACTTATACGATCATCACGCTACCTGCCAGTGAGCGACTAGCCCCCATACACGACCGTATGCCAGCGATCATGCCCAGACACCTCGAGAAGCACTGGCTAGACAATAGCCTATCGACGAGTGACCTTCTGAGTCTGATCACTTCCTACCCAGATGATCTAGTCCATGCCTATCCTGTGAGTATGTCTGTAGGCAACGTCCGCAATAATGATCCCTCCCTCATCAATCCTGTAGACGACCCACCAGAGCACAAAGCTGGTCAACAGGGGACGCTTTTCTAATCTTAAAATCATCACAAGGCTCTAGTGACCCTAAGTTTACTATCGCAATAATTATCTATCTTCCGCCCGTGTAAAAAACATATACCAAACCATTGATAATGCATAATAAATACCTAAACCTACTAGTCGCCCTGCTACTAGCGGCACCCCTACTCCTTGTCGGGCAAGAGGAGCAACCAGACCCATTTGATTTCGGTAAGATGTGGACCTTTGAAAATCCACCCGTTGAGTGGTTTAAGGAGGCCTATGACTTCGATCCCGGAGAAGAGTGGTTCGATGATGTACGAAAGTCGTCGCTACGCTTCGCTACCTGGTGTAGCGCCTCATTCGTCTCGCCTGATGGCCTGATTATGACCAACCACCACTGTAGCCGCGACGTCTTGACGGATCTACAAGCAGAGGGAGAGAACTTTGATAAGCAGGGCTTCTATGCGCCAGAGCTAGCCGATGAGCGAAAAGCCGATGGCCTCTTCGTAGAGCAACTCATACAAGTAGCGGATATTACCGCAGAGGTGCAAGCGAGCGATGCCATGGCTGAGACCGAGGCAGACAAGCAAGCTAAGCGTCAGGCCAATATAGAGGCGATCCAAGAGAAATATAGCAGCATGGCTAACTGGGAGGGACTACGACTACAGGTCGTGACCTACTACAGTGGTGGCCGTTACAGCCTCTATGGCTACAAGCGATATGACGACATCCGCCTAGTGATGGTCCCTGAGCTAGACCTCGGTTTCTACGGTGGAGATCCAGATAACTTCACCTACCCGAGGTACAATCTAGACGCGACATTCTGGAGAGCATATGGCGAAGACGGTAACCCCGTCAATACATCAGAGCACCACCTTCCGTTTAATCCTGCTGGCGCTGTAGAAGGCGAGCCAGTATTCGTCGTGGGTAACCCTGGTCGTACAGAGCGATACCGCACCGTAGCGCAACTAGAGTACGATAGAGACTACCGCTATCCATTTACTTATCGATTTCTCAAAAACCGTAATGACATGATGGTTGCGGAGTACGAGACGATGTTGCAAGACCCGACCAAAGAATTCGAAGCGCAGGCACTACTTAATACCATCGCGAGTGTTGCCAATGGTATGAAAGCCTACGGTGGTATCGTAGGCGGTCTCAATGACGACGAGCTATTCGGCCGTAAGGTCAGCATGGAAAACTACATCCGATCCAAGTCACCGGGCATAACATACTGGGATGATCTAGACGCAGCTTACGAAGAGCTAGAGCCACATGGCTGGGCAGTGACCCACCTAGGCCCTAGTGGACTGAGAGGAGATATCCTGATGCTTATGCACCAACTCTATGCCTACCAAGAGATGGCCATGGCGGACGAGAAAGATGAAGAAGCCATGGCTGAGACCAAGACTGAGATCATGCGTCTAGCCGAAAACATCGAAGATCCTAAACAGGTCGCTATGTTTAAGATGCTACTCGAAGAGATCAAAGAAGACATCTATCCTGGCAACACGACCCTTACTGACCTACTAGACGGCAAGGACATATCGTCATACGTCGACGACCTAGTATCATCTACTAAGCTTACCAATGCCAAAAAGCTGGAGAAAATGCTTAAAAAGGGAAAGCTGTCCAAGGACAAAGATCCTATCATGCAAGCATCACGACTACTCGTACCGCAGTATCGGGCCGCTGGTATGGCTTTTCAAGGTTCAGGTGCTTATCGCAAAGACCTAGAGGCCAAGATTGCTAATCAAGTATTCCAAGTATACGGAGACGACCTACCACCCGATGCGACATTTACGCTACGTATCAGTGATGGTGTGATACAGGGTTACGACTATAATGGTACGACGGCACCGCCGGTCACAACCTACTTTGGCCTATACGACCGTCACTACTCACACGGTGAGGAGTTCCCATGGAGTCTGCCGGAGCGATGGATGGATCCACCGCTAGACCTACTCCGCTCACCTATGAATACCGTCAGTACCAATGATATTATCGGCGGTAACAGTGGTAGCCCGCTGATTAATCGCAACAAGGAGGCCGTGGGTCTTATATTTGACGGTAATATCGAGTCGCTACCGGGTAACTTCATTTTCGATAGTGAGTACAACCGTACTGTCAGCGTGCATGCTGGTGGTATCGTCGCAGCCCTAAAGTACATCTACAAGGCAGATCGCCTGGTCAAGGAGCTCAATGGTATGTAGACCATAAAGCCCTATACTTTAAGATCAAAACAGGCGTAAGCCAACTTAAGCGTGGGTCAGCAAGCAATTGCTACCTGCGCTTTTTTCTTTAGCCTATCTTTGTAAAGACTTAGTCAAAGACCGATAAAAATCTAAAAATCAATAGTATGGATGCTAGCAATTTGGACAAGGCTACTATTAAGGCGATTGTGAAAGAACTTTTAATCGAGGATCAGAGCATCTTGCGGAGTGCTTTGGTTGGGCTATTGAAGGATCAAGGAAGTGATCAAACACCTGATAGAGATAAACTCATCGAAACAATTACCCAAGGTCAATTTGACAAATACGAAGACGTATTTAAGAAGTTAGCCTGATTGCAATGAATGTGATCTATCTAAGTAAATCTCACCTGATTGCAATAAATCGAATGACGATCAATCAACATGGAGGAAGCTTCCTGGCACCAACCAACATCTTACACGAAGATCGCTTAGACTACCTGCTGGACGCTGTTGATCAACAGGTTTTCGGCGAGACATTACATCCTACTATCTCCTCTAAGGCAGCTGTGTATTTTTATCACATAGTCACTGGTCATGTTTTTCATGATGGCAATAAACGTACAGGACTAGCTGCAGCACTAGTATTCTTGCAGCTTAATGGCTACACGTTAAGAAATGAACTAGTAGGCTTGCAGTCACCTGTCTACAGTAACGATGATCATAGTTATGATCAGAATGCTAATGAAATCTTGTATGCCGTCACTATGCAGATTGCATCTGGCAGTGCAGCGCTTATAGACTGTCAACGATGGCTCAAGTCGCATATAATACCAACCTCATCGTACTGAATCAACTCAATATGAAGCTATTTTTCCAAGCCGCTATCCTCCTAGCCTTACCCACTATACTCCCTGCACAGATGGATACCCTACCCTACTACCAGATACCTGACTACCCAGAGACGTACAGTGAGACGACAACGGTGATGCGTATGATCGATGGCCTCGGCTACCGCTACTACTGGGCTACGGATAGCCTCACCGCTGCCGATCTCGCCTATGAACCAGGCAATGAAGGTCAGGCCGCTCGTGCGGTGCTCAATCACCTCGGCGGTCTATCACACATGATCAATAATGTATGCCAGGGCCAGATACACCAGCGACGAGCAGACTTTAAAGATCTCGAATGGCCAGAGCTACGTAGGATCACCCTACACAACCTACATGATGCCCGTACAGCCTTATCAAGCTACGAGGGCGGTCTAGAAGATCTAGCGATTCAATTCTCTGAGGATAGATCAGTCCCATTCTGGCATATGATCAATGGACCTATTGCTGATGCAATATACCATGTAGGTCAGATCGTGAGCTATAGGCGGACGACTGGCAACCCTATGTATGGCGGCGTAAGTGTCTTTAGTGGTAAGACCAAGGTGGTAGAGTAAAGGGTGAGCTATAAGCTCTAGACTAAAAAAGGGTCGATCACTCGTGATCAACCCTCTATGTATCATAAAACTCGTGTCGCAGATAGTTACTCCGCTATTACAAACTGTGCCTGGTAGCGATCGCCTGTATCAAGGTCGACTGCTTGTAGTACATAGTGACCGGCTGGGTAGCTACCCACGTCGATTACCTGCACGCCATCCTCTAGTGTCACCTGACCTACCAGCTGCGCCTGCTGGTCAAATACCATAACCGACAGTGATGCAACGGGCACCTCCACGGTGATCTCTTGGTCTGCTATCGAAGGATATACCTTGATCCGCGTCGCCGCCGCGGCGACCTTACTTACATCTGTTGATAGGTCCGTAATACCAAGATCTTCGGCTGCGAATTTGACAGCTTGAAGGTTCAAAACCGTATTATTGGCTGGGGACCGAACTCTACCAAATACCAACACCTCGTCACCTATCAAAGCGCCTTCTATAAATGTGACAAAGCGGTAGTCTGGTTGATCTACGATCATATGTCCGACTAACTGCGTTATGCCGTCAGGGGTAATTTTGAGTACATCCCACCCATCTTTACCTGTAATACTAGGAAAGCCAAAAGCATAAACTCTTTTGGAACTTAAATCTAATGGTTGTATTCTCAAATAGTAGTGATCTTCCACACCTACGTCTGCAATGAATTGCCTAACTTCTCCATCTTCGACCCAGGTGAGCCATGCCGACGCAAAAGGATCAGTGGGCACTTCTGAGAAAGAGACGCGGGACAAAATACTTTGATTGTCATTACGGCTCCAGATCAACCCTGGAAGGCTGGTAGGATGAGGAAGCTTACTCTTCTCGGTAAGATCAATACTGCTATCCAACGTCCACTCACCTTCTAAAAACTTGTAGGTCTCCATACTAGCATCAAGTGGGAAATCGATACCATCAGGCAAGAAAACAAAGCTAGAAAACTCATCCTTATCGTTAGTGGAAATCAACAATTCTGCGTCGTCACCTGATACATTAGGCGGCAAGTTGTACAGAATCGTATCAGGACCTCCCGTGTAGTTAAGTGCTTCGTCCAAACTCCAGAAAATATACTTAGGCTCACTATTATCGACCCGCCTATGTAATAGCTGGAAGGTGCCACCTGACATAGGGAGGAGATGAAGCCAACTAGCAGAAACTCGTTGTAGATCTTCATTAAATGACGTATTGAGTAAGTCAACGTGACTCGAAAAATCACTCTCTATGATCCTCACAAAAGGCTGATAAGCTCTGTACGGTAGACCTATTGGCGTAATACTATCTGGCTGCAGATGCAGACCTCCGGTAGCATAGATTTTGTCGCCGCAGAACTGAATGTTATTAAAAAGCATGTTGATTGTATCAGTCAGATAGCTAGAGCCATAATAGTCTACTACTTCTCCTTCCTGCAAGTCTATCTTTGTTAAAAAGATTCCTTCATAAATAGATGAATCGGACTCTACTCCTACGACAGCTGTTACCTCATCTCCTTGAACTTTCCAATCCACAACAAGGTTGCTGGTGTAATAGTACTCGTACAGATTATCTGAACTAGCTGACTGGTTGGGTATAGGCAGCTGCCATATAGGGTCAATGCCATCAAACTCAATTTCAACTGGAGGGTCATTGTAGGACTGCGCTGATATAGACATACCGCAGATTAAAGCAAGACAAGTCTGAGCTATCCTTCGCATGTGAATTGGCATTTAGTTATGTAGGTGCATGTAAATCCTGGGCTCTGACTCGTACCACCTCCAGGGGCTTGCACGCCTCCTGGCCCAGTAGAAACAAGTGGGGATCCTCCACCACAATTAGCAGGAAGTTGAGTTGGTATTCTGGTGATAATAGTCTCAAGTTCGTTTTCGTCATTAATGCATATTTCAGTGGTCGTATAGCAGCACCCTGTGTTAGCACAGTTAAATGTCCTATGTGACGTTAGACCATCGCCATAGTCTGTTACACATACAGCTGTACATTGAGACTTCACCCATGTTACTACAAAACTCTCCTGACCGCAGATTAGAGAATTACCATCATCTAATAAAGCAATCTGAAAAGTAGTCTCACTCAAGACAGCAACACTAAAAGTCTCAACAAATGCAATGAGATCATCGTCTCCAAGGGCAGCTGCTGCTTGCAGATCTACAACATATTGAGGGCAATCATGTCCTATAATCTGATAATTACCTGCAAAGTTGCCAAAAAAGCCTGCACCTGCAAAACAGTTAACATATGGTACAGAAATCTGGAATGTACACCCAGGATAATCTGGATGTTCAAAATCTGTAAGAATCAGAGTATCTACAGCACCACAATCGAGATCTCCCAAATTAACAGCACAACCCGTACTTCGCTGCACTAAGGCCTCTTCCTGAAAATCTAGAGGCGAATTAGTAGAATTATCATCGCTGCAGGACGATATCAACAGTGGGACACTGAGCACAATCAAAAGATATGCTAAAGGTCGAAAATGATAATGACACCACCTAGTTGGTTGGTTGGTTGGTTGGTAAGGTGAACATAATAAATGAGTTTTTTGGTAGGTTAAATATCAAATATACCGACAATCACACACTTTGTCAAGTCAAAATAGACATAGATAAGTTAAAAATCACCTAGTAATATGGTTACTGCAATACTAGACAGACTTATATAATAGACATCCACAAATTTTCCGAAGATCGATCCGTACCATTTTGGCATATAATCAACGGCCCCATCGCCGATGCGATATACCACGTAGGACAGATCGTCAGCTATAGACGGACGGCTGGCAACCCGATGTATGGTGGGGTAAGTGTCTTTAGTGGGCGGACTAGTACCCTAGACAAGTAGAGAGGAAAGTGCA
>CAYMFD010000060.1:19202-21371 GCA_964389475.1 uncultured Saprospiraceae bacterium | reverse complement strand
GCTTTTTTGGCAACTTTAGGAGCTGCCTTAGCAACTACTGGCGCTTCTGTGCCTTCTGGTACGATACTTACGAATGTTCTGTTGAGCCTTCTTTTGCGGAATGCTACTGTGCCTGGTACTAAAGCATGCAAGGTGTGATCCTTACCTATACCTACGTTATCACCAGGGTGAAACTTGGTACCTCTTTGACGTACGATTATGCTACCAGCCTTGGCGTATTGACCTCCGAAGAGCTTTACACCTAGATATTTAGGATTGCTATCCCGACCATTGTCCGTACTACCTACTCCTTTCTTGTGAGCCATGACTTTGGATTTTTTTTGTTAGATAAAAAAATGAAATGAGTTAAAGAGCCTATCCTGCGATGCTGTCGATAGATAGTTTAGTGAAGCTCTGGCGATGCCCCTTCTTCACTTTATAGCCTTTACGTCTCTTCTTTTTAAAGACGATGACTTTATCACCTTTCTGGTGACCGAGTACGGTGGCGCTAACTTTAGCTCCCGATACAGTTGGCGTGCCTACAGAGGTTGAGCCATCTTTCCCTACGAGGAGAACCTCATCGAAAGATACCTTGTCGCCCTCTTTGGCTTCTAGCTGGTGGACGAAGATCTGTTGACCCTCCTCAACTTTAAATTGTTGACCAGCTATGGTTACAATTGCAAACATGGTTGAAATTTAGTTTTCTTAAAATGAGTGCAAAAGTAGAACTATTCAACCGCTCATGCAAGCGCCATCCTTAGCTTACTTCAGGAAAGTTACGGCATAGTCTTTTACTCAATGCAAAAATTACTTATTTTTGCACTCCCTTAGAAGATGCTGGAGGTGTTAAGGTCGCTGACAGCAACAAAAATAAGAAGCTATGAAACGGACATTTCAACCATCAAGAAGAAAGAGAGCTAACAAGCACGGATTCAGATCTCGTATGAGCACCAAGAACGGTCGCAAGGTACTGGCTAGACGTCGTGCTAAAGGTAGACTAAAGCTTACTGTATCTGACGAAGCGAAAGGTAAATAAGCCCTGCTAGCTGATCTATGTATCAGCACCACGCAGCTAAAAATAAAGAGCCAGGTATCGTAAGATGTCTGGCTTTTTTTAGTCCACTTTGCCCTGAAGCAGTATACGCTACATAAGAGCCACCACCTCGTCCACAAGCAACTGATGGACGATCTATTTGCTACTGGTCGTGGTGTATCTGCCTATCCGCTCAGGATACAGGTAGGCACTTATCCTAAGCACAAAGGCCTCCACTACCAGGTTGGCTTTTCTGTACCCAAGCGATTATGGAAGAGAGCTGTCGACCGCAATCGGATCAAGCGATTACTGCGCGAAGTATATCGACACCACCACCACTCCATCACTGATCCGTATAAGGGTGGAGATGACATGCTCGTCCTACTCATCATTTACGTCGGCAAGGAAATGCCTACTCTACAAACGCTAGAAAAAGCCTGGCATAAGTATCTACGAAAAGCCGAGGCGTAACTAGAACAGGGCTAGTTTAAAACTGGGTAGATCATAAGCCAGTACACTAAAACTGCAGGTCACCCCCACGATCCTACGACTCATCATTTATCACTATCTGTTAGGCACCAGCTGACGGTATCATTGCTGAGGATTAACAAACATACCGCAATGAAATACCTAATCTTACTCTCCTTGCCACTACTATGCCTATCTGCGCAAGCTCAGATTACTCAGACACTAAAAGGGCAGATCATAGATACAGACTCCGAGTTACCATTAATAGGCGCCTCTGTAGAGGTAGTAAGCAGTGCAACCACACTAGGTACCTCCACTGATGTTGACGGATACTATCGCATAGAAGGGGTACCCGTCGGCCGGCATGTAGTACAGATAACCTATCTCGGGTATAAGACGATTACGCTGCCCAATATCATCGTCAATGCTGGTAAGCAAGCGGAGCTTAACCTCGCCCTAGAGGAAGATATAGCCCAGCTCAACGAGGTGGTCATTACAGCAGAGACCAACAAAAGCAGGGCGATCAACGAGATGGCTACCGTAAGTGCAAAGACATTCTCGCTAGAGGAGGTCACTAGATACTCGGGAGGTAGAAATGACGTAAGTAGGCTGGTTAGCAACTTTGCAGGGGTCAGTACAGCCGACGACTCGCGCAACGATATTGTGGTCCGTGGCAACAGTCCCACTGG
>CAYMFD010000060.1:0-19102 GCA_964389475.1 uncultured Saprospiraceae bacterium | reverse complement strand
GTACAGCCGACGACTCGCGCAACGATATTGTGGTCCGTGGCAACAGTCCCACTGGCGTCCTATGGCGTCTAGAAGGGGTGCCCATACCCAATCCCAATCACTTTAGCACGCTGGGAACAACTGGTGGTCCTGTATCTGCCCTTAACACCAACCTGCTCAAGAATTCTGACTTCATCACGTCCGCCTTTCCGGCAGAGTATGGCAATGCCCTCTCTGGAGTATTTGACGTAGGTTTCAGATCTGGTAATAAAGACAAGTATGAATTTACGGCTCAGCTATCGGCCTTTAGCGGATTTGAAGGGATGGCAGAGGGGCCTATCAAAGGGACCAAGGGTGGATCGTTTTTGGTGAGTTATCGCCATGCCTTTACCAGTGTTGCGGGTAACCTAGGACTAGACATCGGGACTAATGCCATACCGAACTATAGAGACTTGAGCTTTAAGGTCGACTTTGGACAGACGGCATTGGGCAGGTTTCAGGTATTTGGGATTGCGGCTGCTAGCGATATAGACTTCTTAGCAGGAGAGGTCGATGGAGAAGACCTCTTCGCGGAGCCGGATACAGATGCACTACCACGATCTAACTTCGGCGTAGTTGGTGTCAAACACAACAAGATTCTATCCTCTAAATCGTATATCAAGACCGTCATTAGTGGATCACTGGCTAGAAATACTTTCACAGAGTTTAGGTACGTTGATACCACTCTTACGGCAGGCTACGACTACACCGATGTCGAGGACGATATCAATCGACTAGCCATCACCTCATACTATAACCTCAAATCCTCTGCCAGATTGACAACTAGGGTAGGTGTTACGGCAGAGCAGCAGTCACTAGTATCTCTAGTCAATAGTCGCGAAGGCAATCCAGACAACGATAATGACGGTATCCCAGACTGGCAGACGGTGAGAGATGTAGACGATAACCTGATCATCGTACAGCCATTTATACATGCCAAGTATAAACTCACAGAACGACTGACCCTCAATGCAGGCTTGCACGGCCAGTATCTCAACCTTAATGGTCAGTCCATTATCGAGCCTCGGGGCTCACTAAACTACACATTGGGTGAGAAGTCTAGCCTTACCCTAGGCTACGGCTTGCATAGTCAGGTGCAACCCCTACCGACTTTTTTCTACCAAGTCATAGACCCTACCTCCGGTATAGCTAGTGCACCTAATACAGAACTAGACTTTACCAAGGCACACCACTTCGTTGCAGGCTACGAAGTACGTCCTGCAGACCAGTGGCGAGTAAAAACCGAGGTGTACTATCAGCATATTTTCGATGTACCTGTCGACCCTACTACCTCGACATTTAGCATGCTTAATGCGGGGGCAGACTTCGTCTTTCCAGAGGTGGGTAGGTTAGTCAATGAGGGTACGGGCCGCAACTATGGCGCAGAGTTAACAGTAGAGAAGTTCTTTAGTGATGGCTACTATGCTCTACTGACGGGTAGCTTATTTCAGAGCCGATATACGGCTAGCGACGGCGTCGAACGTAATACGGCCTTTAACAATGAGATGGTGCTTAATGTGCTGATCGGTAAAGAATGGCGGATAAGTGATCGACTATCCTTTACGGCTGACACGCGGGTAAGCACCGCTGATGGCCGATACTACACGCCTGTAGACCTAGATGCTAGTCGCCTAGCTGGTATTGAGGTGTTGGATAATAGTCAAGCGTTCTCGTTACAGCAGGACCCGTACTTTAGGTGGGATGTCAAATTGGGGATCCGTACAAACAATAAAAGAGGTTTTTCTCAGCTTTTTGCTCTTGACTTTCAGAATGTTACCGATCGAGAGAATATATTCGCCAATAGATACAACAGAGTGACTAACGAAGTTAATAGAGTAAATCAAGCTGGTTTTTTCCCTGATATACTATATCGAATACAGTTTTAGTAGATAATGGACTGATGCAGATACCCCTTAAGAGTTACCATATTCTTGGTTTCGACGATAAGCTCTTCTTTTGGATAGGCATACCCATCATCGCATTGATGGTTAATGGGATTCTTTTTGGACATATCGTGCATGAAACCCCTTACTTATTCCTCACCATTTGCTACCCGATAGGCATTATTTATACGACAGTCTATTGGCTGTCTTTTAGGACGATGTATTTACTTTTTGTGAGGCAGTATCCGGCACACGTAGATGCGAGAAAGCGTTATTCTGTTCTGATCCCTAGGGTCCTGTTGCTTTTTGCAGCGGTATTACTGTTACTTACAGGTGTAGATCGATTATTCATTGATGAGATAGACGAGCCAGTAGCCGATCCTTCTTTTTTAACCATGATGATCGCCTCGCTAGTACTAGTCGTACTTGTTATTAGCCTATATGAAGGAGCCTATTTGTTCGTTCAACTAAAAAAGTCCAGGCTAGAGCAGGAGCAACTAATCACCCAAAACATAAGCAGTCAGCTAGAGGGGTTAAAGAGTCAGGTCAATCCGCACTTTCTGTTTAACAGCCTCAATACCCTAGCCGCCATGATACCAGAGGACAGTGATCGTAGTGTCAGGTTTGTTACTCAGCTGAGTAAGGTATACCGCTACATCCTAGATATCAAGGATCAGCAGCTCGTAACGGTCGGCGAAGAGCTGGACTTTATAAAAGCGTATATCTACCTGATAGAGCAGCGCTTTGCTGATAACTTGAGTATTGACGTCACTGTGCACGAAAAACACCTAGACCGGTTAATCATACCTATGTCTATGCAGATCGTATTCGAAAATGCGATCAAGCACAATATTATCACCAAAAAACAACCGTTGACCATCACAGTGACTGCGGATCGTGACTCGCTCAGCGTAGGTAATACACTACAAAAGAAACGAGGTGTGAGCGGCGGCACTGGGCAGGGCTTGGCCAACATTAAGAATCGATATGCTTTCTTTACAGATAGAGCTGTAGAGGTGACGGAGGATAACGCAAGCTTTATAGTAAAACTACCAACCCTACCTACTGTATCATGAGAACTTACAAGGCCATAATCGTAGAAGATGAGCCACCTGCTGCTCGTAGACTAGAGAAGATGCTTGCTCAGTCTCACCCATCTATCGAGGTCGTCGACACGGCAGATAGTGTCGCTACGGCTATCGAAATTTTTTCAACAGACGTAGAGTACGACCTAGTCTTAATGGATGTACAGTTGGGTGACGGGCTCAGCTTCGAGATATGGGACGCCGTAGAGATATCCAAGCCCGTAATATTTACAACGGCTTACGATACCTATACCTTAAAGGCATTTAAAGTCAACAGCGTAGACTACCTGCTTAAGCCAATAGACCAAGAGGAGCTGGACAAAAGTCTTGAGAAGTTTGTCAGCTATGACGATGCTACAGCTACAGTCTCCAAGTCATTCTTTGAGCATTTGCTAGATCCAGAAAAGGATAAGCGCTACCGTAAGCGATTTCTGATCAAGAAAGGCAAGCAGCTCGAGGTACTTTCTACTAGTCAAGTGGCCTACCTCTACAGCGAAGATGGGTATACACACGCCATGACGACCGGTGGCAAGAGTAGCCTAGTGGACGCCACCTTAGATGCTTTACAGGAGCAGCTAGATCCTGCAGATTTTCACAGGATCAATAGAAAAATGATCATCTCCCTGTTGTCTATCACTAGCATAGAACCCTACTTTAACAGTCGTCTACGCCTCAAACTATCTCCCAAGTCAACTGTCGATATGACGGTCAGCCGTGATAGAGTCAAGGGATTTAAACAATGGTTAGATCAATAGCTCGTATGACGTCATCGCTTTCAGGGCAATCCAGCCTATCTTTATCGCTCGTCAAAGCAACAATATCCATTGGCCATACACACTGATATACTCGTAATAGGGGCTGGCGTCGCTGGTCTTTCTTTTGTTATAAAAATGGCAGAAGCCCGGCCTGACCTCCAGATCATGGTCCTGACCAAAACCCACAAGGGAGAAACCAACACCCGCTATGCACAGGGAGGTATCGCCGCCGTATGGAATGATGCTGTCGATAACGCCGAAAAACACATAGCCGATACGCTAGACGCCGGAGATGGTATCTGCAATGAGGACATCGTCCGAATGGTCGTCGAAGAGGGCCCTCAACGTGTCCAAGACATCATAGAGTGGGGCACACGATTTGACAAAAACCAATCAGGCGACTACGACCTAAGTATGGAGGGCGGTCACTCCGAAAATCGTATCCTCCACTACAAGGACCTAACCGGCTGGGAGATACAGCGAGCCCTTAACGAAAAGGTGGCCAAGTATAGTAATGTCACTTTTCACGAACACTACTTTGCCGTCAATCTCCTCACGCAGCACCACCTAGGCCGCTACGTCAATAAGCTGAGCGGCAACATCGAGTGCTATGGCGCCTACTGTATGGATCTCGAGACGGGTAAGGTCGAGACCCTCGTGGCCCGCATGACGGTACTAGCTACCGGCGGCGCAGGGCAGATCTACAAGAGCACCACCAATCCCGTGATCGCTACAGGTGACGGTATAGCTATGTTTTACCGTGCCAAGGGCCGAGTGTCCAATATGGAGTTCGTACAGTTTCACCCAACGGCGCTGTACAATCCTGCTGGCGAAAATCCATCCTTCCTCATCAGTGAGGCTGTGAGAGGGTTTGGCGGCATCCTCAAGACCAAGGACGGCGAGCCTTTTATGCAAAAATACGATGCCCGAGAGTCCCTAGCCCCTAGAGATATAGTAGCCAGGGCGATAGACAAAGAGATGAAGGAGCGAGGCGAAGATTACGTACTACTCGACTGCAGGCATATCGATAAGGAGCAATTCGTCGCTCACTTTCCTACCATCTACGATAAGTGCATGAGCATAGGCATTGATCCGATGCTGGATATGATACCCGTCGTACCTGCCTGCCACTACCTCTGCGGGGGTATACAAGTCGATAGGCATGGTCAGACGAGTATACGGCGACTATACGCTGCTGGTGAGGCAACCTGCACGGGCCTCCATGGGGCCAACCGCCTAGCCAGCAATAGCCTACTCGAAGGACTCGTCTATGGTGACAATATCAGTGAGCATGCTCTTAAGCACATCGACACATATGAGATACAGACCGGCATACCCGACTGGGATGCAACGGGCACGACCGAGCCACAAGAGCTGGTATTGATGACCCAGAGCCTTAAAGAGCTGAAGGAAATCATGAGTGCCTACGTCGGTATCGTACGGACAGACGTACGACTCAATCGGGCTATGGAGCGGCTATGGCTGCTCTACCAGGAGACCGAGCGGCTGTACAACACCACCACCCTATCGCCACAACTCTGCGAACTACGTAACCTCATCACCATCGGCTACCTCGTGTCCAAGTCCGCTCAGATACGTAAGGAGAGTCGTGGTCTACACTACAATACGGACCACCCTGGGCAGTATGACTACAAGTTAGACACCGTACTCTAGTATGACGACGGAGGAGCGAACTAGCAAGGTGCGAGCCATCATAGCCCGCGAGGGCTTTACTGGTGTCGCCATCGCCAAGGCCGAGCATATGGACCCTGAGGCTCGCCGACTAGAGGACTGGCTCAACCAAGGCAAGCACGGCCAGATGTCGTACATGGAGGGCCACTTTGACCTGCGAGTCGATCCTACCAAGCTAGAGCCCGGGACCAGGTCCGTCATCTGTCTCATGTATAACTACTACACGGAGGTCAAGCAGGCGGACGAGACAGCTCCCAAGATATCGATGTATGCCCTAGGTCGCGACTACCACAAGATCATCCGCAAGAAGCTCAAGCGAGTCATCGCTGCCATTCGAGAGGAGGTCGGCGAGGTCAATGGCCGTGGATTTGTCGATAGTGCTCCCATCCTAGAGCGAGACTGGGCTAGGCGCAGCGGGCTGGGCTGGGTCGGCAAAAACACCCTCCTCATCCATCCACGTAAGGGCAGCTACTTCTTCCTAGCGGAGTTACTCCTAGACCTAGACCTCTCGTACGATACTCCCATCAAGGACCACTGCGGTACCTGCACGAGATGCATAGACGCCTGCCCCACCGAGGCGATCAGCCCCGAGGGCTACGTAATGGACGGCAGCAAGTGTATCAGCTACCTCACGATCGAGCTCAAGGAGGCGATCCCTGAGGCCTTCGCCGGTAAGATGGGGGGCTACATGTATGGCTGCGATATCTGCCAGCAAGTATGCCCGTGGAATCGATTTAGCGAGCGACATACCGAGCCAGACTTTGAGCCCAAGGAGGCACTCTTACAGATGAGTAAGCGAGAGTGGCAGGAGGTCACCGAAGAGGTCTTTGATCGACTATTCGAGGGTAGTGCGGTCAAGCGGACGAAGTTTACGGGGCTTAAAAGGAATATTGATTTTTTGGAGGAGTAGGTTAGAGGTGAGTGAGACATCGGATAACTCGGAGTTATCCGATATCTTAAGCAGCACTGACGCCGTCGGGGTAGAACCCGGCCCCTTTCGGTCCTCAGGTCTGCTTAGCACTTGCGGTGCAGCGAGACTCCTGAAGCGAAACCTGGGACCTCAATTAATACATTTTGATAGAGGTGTAGTAGCATTGGATTAAACCGAACAGCGAGGTTTCGCCTCAGCTGCTGGCAACCCTGATTAAGAAACAACTCTTAAGGTGATTGAGAGTAGTGAAGAGATCGCATTACGTTGAGTGATCCCATCTCTATATCCTGACATAACCAACAGCAAAGCTAGAATGTGAATCTACATCACTCCTCAACTACCTTATCCTTCTTAGGAAAGAAAGCACGTTTTGCTGTAGGTAGGTCTATACCAGCTTGTAGGGTAATACCTCGCGCAAATGTCTTGAGATAGTCCACATTGCGAGCATAATCAAGTAGGTCGGCTCGCACAGTCCACCCTCCTCGCAGTTTGATGAGTGTGCCGAGTCGTAGTTCGATACCGACTAGGGCGACTAGAGCAGCACTGATATTTTTTTGCTTATCAATCTCTTCAGATACACGAGCAAACTGAGGTTGAAAATCGGTTCTATCAAATCTGCGGTTGAAATACTCGCTATACAGCCACATACTATGATTGAAGAAGATATCTCCCTGCAGACTGACGAATGGCAAAAGGCTTTTCTTGCCGACATTAAAGTAGCGTCGACCACCGAGACTTAAGACAACACTGGTTCCCTCTTCTCGGACATATCGATTGTTAGGCCAGGTGTCGTCATCGACATATTCTCCACTCACAAACTCAGCAGGCCACTTTAGTGGACCGGCATTACCGTCAACAAAAGTTCTGCTGCTACTGACAGCGGTAAATATTGACCATTTGGGAGACACTCGATGTGCATACTCCCCTCCCGCTACAGCTATACTAGACTGAAACGAAGAGAACTCTGATTGGCGATCAACAAGCGCCGTAGTTGTTGAAGTGTTGAAAAAGCCGACAAGCTTTAGTGACAGCTCTTGGGCATGGCTGCTGGTGGACAGTATCGTAGACAGTACAAGTATCTGGAGGAAGTAGAGGAAGAGTTGTCTACCCTTAAATAGGCTAGGCGTACGATTTATCATTTTAAAAAAAAATTGATGATTTCAAGTGTACTTAACTTTATCTGACCTTGTATTCCGATCCTTTGGATTGTTTGGTGTCCTTCTTACTCATATTGAAAATAAGTTGCCTCTAATCTACGAATCCAGTTGGTGATTGTTGATATGTCTGGTCTTTAATTCTGACTAGCCTTGATATAGGGTATAGAAGTGTTTTGGAGTGATACAATGTGAGTAACCTCCCCCCGCCCCCTCGCAGAGGGGGAGGCGCGAGTTACATGGCTCTGACGAAGGTGTCCTAGAGGATAGTAGCGGTAGCTAAATTATAGGTCAAAAAGCCTGAGCCCTGCCACGCTAAATCCCCCTTTTGGAGGGGGACAGAGGGGGAGGTAATTACATCTAGTAAATGCTTTGCAGTCGTTTACGGACCAATTCATACTACCACACTATGGGAGTTCTACATCTATTTTCGGGATAGGCTATTAATCAGTACATTGTAAGGACTTCACTACCGAAATCACCGTGAAAAAAGCCAACAAGGCCAACAACTACCACTAAAACCCTGCACTCAAGTCATTCGCTCGTGAGAATAGAAAGGCAATGCCTAAATCAGCCATCAATTTGTGGAAGCAACTACTCTCCAACCGTCAGCTTTTAGCCTATAGTTTTAAAAGAGAACGACCCGTCCTCGACTACATTGCTGACTTTATGTGTACCGAACTACTATTAATAATTGAAGAGGACGGGTTAACTCATGATGACGAAGAACAACACCTAAGGGATCAATTAAGAGATAAGCGATTGCGGGAGGTAGGCTTTACCGTTGTTCGATATTCTTCATGGGAAGTACTCAATGACCTCGATTAGGTTTATCAAGATTTACGAAGGGTAATTGATGAAATTGTAATGGAATAGTATCCTCCCCCCGCCCCCTCGCAGAGGGGGAGCCATAAGTTACATGGCTCTGGCGACGGTGTCCTTGGGCACAAAGCTTACTGCAAATTACAAATCAATATGCCAGATCCTTGTCAAGTTACATACCTCTTTTGGAGGGGGACACAAACGACGGATCTCTAGAACGGAACTAGTCTGAACTCATCCTCTCCATTGCAAAATGATCACATAGTATGCCCGAGCCCTGCAAAGTTTCATCCCCCTTTTGGAGGGAGCGGGGGAAGGAAGGACCGAATACCCACCTCCTACATCCCAAAATTTCTAATCAAAATCTTACCCGGCTTGCGAGCAGAGAAGTGAATGAGGTTATCTCGCTTGAGCTCACTCATGACACGGGCGACGGTCTGTCGAGACGTATCGGTGAGGTAGGCGATGTCGCGGTGTGACATACCGTGGTTGATGAGGCATTCGTCGAGACCGATGGGTATACCCTTGCGCTGACCGACAGATTTTATAAAGTCAAATATCCGGGTCTTGGCCTTCTTAAATACGAAGCTCTGCATCCGCTCCTCTAGGGCATGTAGACGTTGTATAATGAGATCCATCACCGCCTGGGCAAACTGCGTATTGGTGATGACGATCTGCCGAAACAGGTCTACTGGTATCGCAAAGTAACCGGTCGGCCCTGCAGCCTCAGCATAGTTAAGCCTGGTGCTTTGCTCGCTGAATACGTTTTCGCCAAAGAGGTCGTCCTCATACATAATGTCCTTGATCAGCGTCTTACCACAACTCGCCGTTGTAGCTAGCTTGATACTGCCTTTCTCGAGGAGGTAGACATACTGGATGCGCTGCCCCTGCTTATAGATCTTACTACCTTTCTTGACTTCCTCATAGTGACAAGCGTTAGCCACGTTAGTGAGCTGATCATCGGTGAGAGTAGATAGGATCTCTTTCTGCTGGAGCATGATGTGTTTGCTAGAGGTGTTCATATCTTCTTGTTTTAAGAAAGGTTAAGAAACATAATTACTGTATGTCTTAGATGAGACTTAAAACAAATACCCCTATTTTTAGGAAGAAAAAAATATTATTTGGTGTGGTAAATGAAATGTAAACTACTCTAATTGAGGAGTAGGCAGACGAAAGAATGTCACATATTCTACGCAGCTTGGCACCACAGCTTCAGTCCGTTGGCCATTGGTCCTTCTTTTTTTGCAAGACCAAAAAACGAAGCATAATTTGACAGCATGCTCAGCATGGCGAAAAAGGCTTTTCTAAAGCCAGCTAGAGTAGCATTGAGCATCTCTGCCAATAAGAGCATCAATCCCCTAAATATCAATACTAGTCTCCTCCTTGAGGATATCACTCTTGGACATAGCTACAGCAACCTGAGTGGCGTAGATACTAGGGAGCAAGGTATCTTGCGGACTGCGCTTGTACGCCACAGCATCTGCAAAGTCTAGCAATACACTCTGTAGTGGGTCGGTAGTGTCGGTCGTACGTACAGACTGGCTGCCCTGCTCATCGATGATGGTAATCGTGGGTGACCAAGAAGCCTCTGTACACCTGATGGCAGCTGTACTACCCACGATGTGCAGGTCTGTCCTCGGGCTCTGTACGGCTGATACGACGGCAGATGTCTGTACGAGTACGCCAGACTTGAGGCGGCCGCTGATCATGGCCGTATCTATATCTTTTTGCTTGGCTAGGTGGTCGTACTGCATCACCCGCCCACGAGCATGTACATCGGCGAATACGCTGTCACCCAGCCAGTGTATGAGGTCGATCTCCTCCGTCAGCTCATCCATATAGAGGCCTGCCTTGATGGGTAGAGACTGCTGTGGTAGTGGTGACTGGTAGGGTATCTGCACGTGGATATGTATCGATCGTATATCGCCGCATATGCCCTTGCTGATCATCTGCTTGACCTTCTTAAAGTTAGCATCTGCTCGAGACTTGAGGGCGACCGTACCGTACTGTGTCGTGTAGTGGTCGACCTTGCCTTTGATAGTATAGGCGTCGCTCACATTGGTAGCGAGCGGGTGAGCGAGTAGCACGTGTAGGCCTGCCTCTAGGGCTTCAATGGCCATCGTCATATCTGTATCGGTACCGGCAGCTATATATACCGCGTCTAGCTCATGGAAACCCAGTAGACGGCGGTAGTCTGTCTCAGCAATTTTGACACTACTGTTGCGTCTAAACCGCTGGATGACTGCATCCTGTGAGCTGCTGACGCCGACTAGCTCTACGCCTTTGGTGGATCGTAGGATGATGTCGTGTAGGCGTTCTGCTTCTCGGCTCCACCCTATAAGTCCCAGTTTGAGCATAGGCCTAGAGGTGTCGTTCTGCGTGGTAAGACGATCGTACTAGTGGACCGCTCTCTACGAAGTCAAATCCTAGCTCGATACCATATAGGCGATACTCCTCAAAGATGTCTGGGTGTATAAACTCCGCTACATCGAGATGCATCTTGGTAGGCTGTAAGTACTGGCCTATCGTTACTACGTCGGTACCGGTCTCACGGATATCGTTGAGTATCTTCTTGACCTCATCCTTGGTCTCACCCAGACCCACCATAAATCCAGTCTTGGTCCGCTTGCCATAGTCCTTGATGCGCTTGAGCTCCTCTAGGCTACGGTGGTACTTCGCCTGTGGTCGCACCTTGCGGTAGAGCGACTCTACGGTCTCCATATTATGCGAGACGACCTCTTGGCCGCCGCTGATCATCCGCTCGAGGGCCTCCCAGTTGCCCCGTGTGTCAGGGATGAGGGTCTCGATGGTCGTATTGGGTGATTCTTCTTTGATAGATACGACGGTCTGGTACCAGATCTCGGCGCCTCTATCCTTGAGTTCGTCACGATTAACAGAGGTGATGACGGCATGCTTGACCTCCATGAGTCGTATAGCCTCCGCGACACGCCTAGGCTCGTCCTCGTCGTACTCATTGGGCCTACCCGTCTTGACAGCGCAGAAAGAGCATCCCCTCGTACATACATTACCGAGTATCATAAACGTCGCCGTACCAGCACCCCAGCACTCGCCCATATTGGGGCAGTTACCGCTCTGGCAGATCGTATGCAGTTTGTACTTGTCTACAAGGCTGCGTACGTGCTTGTATTTTTCGCCTATCGGCAGCTTAACCCTGAGCCAGTCAGGCTTTTTGGTTCGAGTCTGTTCCGGGGCGGGATTGGCCACTACTGGTAATTCTACCACGTCGATGATATATAGGATGAACAATAAATCTACGCCTCACATCAGCTGAGGCTCGCATGAGGCTAACAAAGATAAGCGCCTCTTAGTTGCTGCGTTTGCCTAACTGCATCGAGACATAAAAATTGAAAAAATAAGGTCTAGCCCTGACATTTTCTGTCTGTACCATGATGGGTACACTCTGTATATAGACGTCTAGCATGGCACCGACCTCTATTGCCTTGACCATCTTGTCGTAGGCACCTAGCGAGAACAGTACACCGCCTTTGGCCTGTACGCCTGGTATGACTGATATCTCATTAAAACCTGCCCAATAGCCACTGCTGCCTTGTATCGCTACATTGTTAAGAAAGACTTCTCGATCCTCCTCTGTAAACTTGATGTCTTCGAATGAGACGACTGCCTGTCCGTCTATGATCTCGTTGCGCCTGACATTAATATAGTAGGGCTTGACCAGGGCTAGGGAGGGACCCACCTCGTAGCTATAGCCCATAGCGATACCTTGACGTCGAGCTTTTTCGCTCACATAGCGCTTCCAGCCCTTACCGGCTCGAAGATTTATGACATTGTTTTGCTTACCAAAGATGAAAGTACGAGACTGGATAATGCTGCCTGACTGAAAGCTCCTGGTGGTCTTTCGCTCCCGAAAGTCGGTCATGTAGCCCAGCTCAAAGTGGTAGTAACTCGTCTTGTTAAAGGCATCTATGCGGCCTGTATTATACGATATGGCGGCTCCATTGGTATGAAGCCTAAAGTCTACGGACCACTCATTACGATAGATGATGCCCTTGTAGTCTAGGTTGACAGACTTGGGCTGAAAAGTACTTTGCGCTACTGTTCCCAGTGCTACGGCGCATATTACGAGTACTATGGACAGACGCATGATCATACCGCAAGATAACGAAGTGTCGACGTGTGCAGTTGTCCTAGTAACACGACGTACCTTATAACTAGCCTTTGTGTCGCCATGATACCGCTTACTTCTTAGATCTTTCCTTCCATTGCTTACGAGCCAGTTGCTGTAGATCGGCTACAGCATCGGTCTCGTCGGTAATCTCTCGGCCCAGGATGGTCTCGAATACATCCTCCGTCGATACGATACCTACTAGGGTACCGTAGTCATCGTGTACGGCTGCGATATGCTCTTTTTCCTGCATCATGTAGTTAAAGAGTTCGCTGAGTGGCTCGGCTTGGTTAGTGACGTGTAGGTCTCTTTTGATCGAGCTGAGTGGTTGCTCTCCCTTGCCATCGAGGATAGACTTTAGGACTTGATCCTTGAGCACCATGCCTGTTACCTTATCAGGGCTACCAGCGTAGAGCGGTATTCTAGAAAAGCGAAAATCTTTGTTGCTATCAAAAAACGCCTGCAGGGTCATCGTCTCGTCTAGGGACTGTATCACCGACCTAGGCGTCATCACATCATAGACGGTCGTCTCGCCGAGCCCTAGCAGGTTGGTAATGATCGTGGACTCCTGCTCATCGAGGGCCCCACTCGTCTTACCTACGTCGGCTAGCGCCATAAAGTCGGTACGACTGAGGACGGATTTGCTTTTTTCGTTTTTGAGGTTCTTGGTAATCAGTTGGCTCACCCATACGAATGGTGCTAGGATGGTGAGCAATAGTGATAGCGACCGCACGGTAAATGGTACGAGGCTCCTCCACTTATTGGCACCGATGGTCTTGGGTATGATCTCAGACAAAACCAAGATAGCCAGCGTCATTACAGCTGCTACAATACTCTCGGCAGATAAGCCTAGTATCTTCTGATCGGTGTTAAAAACCTCCGCCGCCTGTGCACCTACGCCTATGGCACCGACCGTGTGGGCAATCGTGTTAAGCGTCAGTATAGCCGACAGCGGCCGATCTATGTCTGCCTTAAAAGCCTTAAGCGTCTCGCCGATAGACGATTTGGTGCTGACCTGTGAGTTAATGTAGCTAGGTGTGATACTGAGTAGGACTGCCTCCCAGATACTACATAAGAATGAAAAAACAATACTGAGACAGAAGAACAGAATCAGTGTAACCATATTGAAGCTATCAGATGTGAATTAGAACCGCTAAGGTACGATTTGTAAGGATGATGGCGGATGGCGGAATTCGGATGGCGTATATCAGGTGTCAGATGTCGGATGTGGGATATCATATTTCAGATGTCGGATAACTGACTCGCTAGGCCTAAAGCCGCAATACCTAATCAAGCCAATACTGCCAACTGAGCTAATCAAGTTAACAATGCCAATACCCCCTTTTACTTTACCTTAGCACTCTATGCTTTACATCCAGGGTACGCTTATCAGTCTAGACATCATCGAAGAACACTTCGTTTGTGATCTCGACGCCTGCAAGGGTGCCTGCTGTGTACAAGGAGACTACGGAGCACCACTATCCAAAGCCGAGCAGGCACAACTACCACAAGTGATCGATAAGGTCAGACCCTACCTGACACCACAGGGCCTCGATGTATTGAGCAATCGCGGTCTATCAGAGTGGGAGCAAGACCTCACCTCTGACGTCACACCACTGCTGGAGAACGGCGCCTGTGCCTACCTGTCCTATGATGGCGGTATTGCCAAGTGCGGATTTGAGCGAGCCTTTGAGGCAGGAGAGACGGACTTTCGCAAACCACTGAGTTGTCAGCTCTATCCGATAAGAGTCAGCAAAAACGAACAGACGGGCTGGGAAGCCTGGAATTATGACATCTGGGACATCTGCTCGGCGGCCTGTAGCAATGGCAGTAAACTAAGCGTCAAGATTTACGAATTCCTCAAGGAGGCCATCATACGAGCCAAGGGTCAGGACTTTTACGACGAATTATCTGCTGCGGCAAACCATGTAGACGAGGAGGATGGACCTGCTCGATAAGCAACTCGCCGCACTACCAGAGACTGGCGAAGTAGTGTATGCGGTACTCGACTGGGGTCTGGGGCATGCGACAAGGTCTTCGGTTATTATCAGAAGATTGCTAGATGCAGGACGGACGGTAACTATAGCTGCTGACGGACAGGCCATGGCCTATTTGAGGGATGCCTTTCCTGATTGTAAGGTCATAACATTACCTGCCTATGATGTCACCTATACTCGGACTGCTGCTCTACTGCCATGGCACCTAGCGACACAGGTCCCCAGGGTCCTCCGGTCGATTAGGGCAGAGCGGCGACAGATTGCGGATTACGTGGAGGATAACCAAGTTGCCGCCATCATCAGTGACAATCGCTACGGGTGCTATCATCCGACTGTACCGTCATACCTGCTGACCCACCAGTTACAGTTACTGGTACCAGGAGTCGGTGGCTGGTTGGCCAATCGGGTCTTGACGAGGTGGTTGCAGCGATTTGACACAGTATGTGTACCTGATGATCCTTTGGTGCTGCTCAGTGGTAAGCTGTCACACCACCCATCGATCACACCGGCACACATAGGTGTACTGTCCTCGCTGCAGAGGGTGGACGCAGAGCAGCGTGTTGACGTATTGCTAGCGCTATCTGGTCCCGAACCACAGCGGACTTTGCTAGAGGAGGGGCTGGTGAGGACGCTAGTTGAGATAGATACGTCGGTACAGCTAGTTCGAGGTACTCGATCACTGCGTACCGTTGAGATTCCCGCTTCATGGCGAGTTATTGATTTTGCAGATGCCCAGCAGATGTCAGCTGCCTTTGCAGCGGCCAGCCTCGTTATCTGCCGATCTGGGTATAGCACGATTATGGATCTCCACCATCTTGGTAAGCGGGCTATACTCATACCTACGCCTGGTCAGCCTGAGCAGGAGTACCTGGCAGAGTGGGTGAGTGAGGGATCTGGGTCTTATCGTAGTTTGTCACAAAAAGACATTAAAAAGTCGCTAGCAGCATGGGTGGATGAGGCTAAGTAAGTTGCCTAGCAACTCTTCTTTTGTGATGAGTAGCTATAGCTAATGGCATTCAAATGTATAATGGAGAATAAAATATCGAGTTTTGTCCATAGTACTTGCATTAAAGACTGTTAATGCCTAAATTTATAAAACAAATAAAAATTCAGGCTAATGCAGAGACTTACGGACTTACGGACTTACGGACTTACGGACTTACGGACTTAAAGTAGTAACGCTATTTGGTCTTTGTATATTAAGTACTATCAGCATCAAGGCACAATTATGCTACACGCCTCATGAAGTAAACCCTGCGCTTAACTATATCCCACCTTTCATTAGCACCAGTAGCACTGCGACATCTATTTTGAGATTAAAGGCTCATATCGTTGTGGGCAATACTACATTAACCTCTGTAAGTGAAAGTCAGGTCGTTGAGGCAGTTCTGCAGCTCAATAAGGTTTACTCAGATAATCCCACAGACATACAGTTTTATTTGGATCCTTGCATCAATTATATTCATAGTCACGAAATAGCAACGACTAGCTTTGCTGCCGAAGACTATTGGGATACCAGTACACTTCCCTCAACAGATGACGCTATTGACTTATTACTTCTCCCAATTGATAATGGTATTAACGGTGGCAGGGCAGATGGTATAGCAGTAGGAAGTAGGCTTGTTATGTCTGGGTTTTTCCCAGAAACGACTACTCCCCTAATTGAAACAAATGTACTGTCACATGAGATTGGCCACGTTTTAGGCCTTCTGCACACCTTTGGACCATTGCAGTTCAACAAAACTTGGAGACAAACAATTTGTTGCGGTGGCTCAAGTTTAAACGGACCCTATGGGGAGCCAGCTGGCCAAGCTAAAAGAATGGTTGTTGTTGGTCAGAATTCTAGTGGTGAGGATATATATCGTTGTAACGTGACTGGAGACAATATATGTGATACGCAAGCCGATCCCACATTTAGTGTCACATCTTGTACTCAGACATATCAAGGTCAAGGCTGTCCAACAAGCGGATCAGCTGCCGTGGACTGTGTTAATGAGGATTGGAATGGTGACACTTACATGCCCACATCAGATAACTTGATGGACTACACTTCAATGGAATGTTTATTGTTATTCACCGACGATCAAATGGGAATGATGAGCCGCACAATTACGGACATACCAGCTATCAACATGTGCCTATATACTATACCAAGTGCTCTAACCATAAGCGGTACAGTTATTATTAATACGCCTGTTGACTACGATACTGACCTGATCGTACCATCTGGTGCCACCCTTCAAGTTACAACAGGAGGTATGCTACGCTTTGCTCAAGACAAAGGTATCATTGTGCAAGAGGGCGGCACGCTTATAAGTAACGGCGGTATTTTTACCAAAAGAGGCTGTCTAGGTGATGAGGAGTGGCAGGGCATACTACTAAGTAGAAATTGTGAGATCAGCATTGACGGTAACAGTACTGTAGAGTTTGCGAAAATAGGTGTATCCTATACTGACGAATATCCGAGTAGTAGTGATCTACCCACTATACTTATTCGCAATTCCCACTTTAGTAATTGCGGCGCTGGTATTGACATAAACATCCCTACTGGACCTGTTGCAATTTCGCAATCTACACGACTAGAAAACAATCAATTTACTACTTGCAACGTAGGCATATCTACTTTATATACTAGAAGGTTTCGCTGTTTAGAGTCTGAGTTTTTTGATTGTACTCGTGGGATAGTAGCTCTTGGATCAGATGCCACGATTGTCGATTGTGCATTTAATGGTGGTACACATGGTGTTGTTATTATGAACTTTGCTTACAACAGTATGCCATCACGTATTACGGACAATTTCTTCCAAGGCCAAGCAAGAGAAGGACTGTCTATCAATAACTCAGCTAATGACGCTAGCTATAGTATTAGAGACAACCTATTCCTAGACCAATCAACGGGTGCCGTGCTAGCTGGAGAGTCACGATCATATGATGTTAAGTCAAATGACTTTTTCGATTGCAGCATAGGCACAACATACATTGGTAGTGGTGACGGTCCAAGTGAGAATTGGCAAAATGTATATAGCGGCATGTTTTTCTCTGGAATGCTCACACAAGGTGCTAACACACAACTTGATCTGCGCCGAGATTGCTTCTCTAATGTAGGATGGAGTGATGTGATCTTGGGCGGCACCATGGGTATAATACAAGGCGACGATGAATTTTCCAATAGCAATGAATTCTCTAAGATTCCAGGCGTGCCCTCCTTTGCCAATTTCTTTGTGAGCTCTTTTGTCGTCAATTATCTGACAAAGATCGGATCAACAAGTATTGATATAAGAGTGCCATTTCAAGGTAACCCGGTAACTATAGACCCAGTTTCGGTGGAGTGGCGAACGGATGCATGTGGGGCAAGTAATATTGTACCTCCGCAGATCGACAAGTGTCCTTGTGGCCTGACCACAAGTGGTACTATAGAACAAATAATAAGAGTGATGAGTGCCATACGGGCTTTGGAGAGTAACACGACCCTCAATAAATACTACAAGCGATACCTCCTCGCAAAGTATGAGCAATGCTTACTCAAGTTACTCAATGACTGTCTGCGGGGGATAGACTCTTATGATGATAAAGGGCTTACAAGTGGTGGTATGGACTTCGTCCAAGAGGTCGATATCATGGAGGTTGGCCTTTTGCATCGCATGGCCGTATCCTACCTGTATCGTAGAGGTGATATAGCAGCAGTAATGGACTATGTTTCAAGCCACTCTGGAGGTTTTGGTCCTAGCACTGCGACATATGAGACATTGATACAACTACGACTAGACTATGATGTCAATGGTGAATTATCAACCATGGACACTGACCAGTTAGTTGCTATTGCAGTAGACACCACTATACACAATGCGATGGCCTACACCCTCTACTATGAGGTTGCGGATAGTCTCCTAGATCGTACTTGGCATCTTCCGCTCGAAGAAAGGGCAGTGCCAAATAAGAAACACAGAAGCCCTATGCAAAATTGGGTCTACCCCAATCCCGTCACCGGCAGCACGATCTTCTTTACAGAGCCGCTCACTGCGAACGTCATCATTTATGACCTTACGGGTCGTATAGTACAGGAAGATTACGTCAATGATTCTACTAGCTTGCCATTAGCTGATCTTAGGCCCGGACTGTATATTGTCGCTGCAACCAAGATAAACGGCACAAAGTTGACTCAAAAAATAGTGGTGCGATGAGCAGGTTTGTAAGGGCTATCTTATTTGCAGTAGTTACTTTGCTACCTACACTGGCATTCTCGCAAGACTATGGTTCAAAGTTTATCGGAGAAGGCACTACCAATTTCCGAACCCTGCAGTCTGTTTTCTCTGACATTGACGGTCTAGTTGTTGGTAGTTATGAGCAGGAGGGTACTCAGTTTTTTAGCCGTTTAACGAAGTATTCTTATACAGGTGCTACAGTATGGAAATCAGAGGCTCTAATGACTGGAAACTTTCAAGAGGATGTCATCATACGTCACGATGATAAGTACGTTTTCGCAGGCTATGATGGTGTACAGATTTACTTGTTTCACTATACCCTAGACGGTGAGCCGATACGGGTAGACACGATGGCTAATGAGGCCTTGCCAGAGCTGCTGGTGAGTCACTTGGTCCTTTATAATGGGCAGTATGTCTTA
>CAYMFD010000059.1:0-21751 GCA_964389475.1 uncultured Saprospiraceae bacterium | reverse complement strand
AATCACGGATGATCTTGCTATTACCATGGCAACCTACATCACATGCGTCAAACTCTCTGTCTGAGAAGGTAACGATAAGGTTACATACTTGGCTACTTAGAGCTACAGCGTCACCATCTACAAAGTAGTGTGGATAAGCAAACTCTACACCTTCGCTAAGTGCTATGTCAGCAGGATCAACTCCTGCACCACAACCTAACTCTACAACTGCTGGTGGAAGAGACAAATCGCCTACACCGATATTGTTGAATGTAAATATCTGAGCACAAGTGCTAGTATTACCACTAGCATCCGTGAACGTGTAATTACGAGTAATCGTACTACTACCACATGACTGCTCATTAAGAATATCAGTAAAGACAAAATCAACAGCACCACAGTTATCACCATTAGCTACGTCAGGATTCAAAGTAAGTAGTGTGCTATTCATAACAGCATCGATCTCATAGCATGAGAAGATACAGCTAGGATCGTCAGACAATACCTGACCTCCATTGGCACTTGTAAATGTTGTATTCCAAGGTCCAAGACCTGGAGAATTACTGATAAAGTCAAATAACACATATGTATACTGTACGCCAGCTTGTAACTGCGCTGTCAGTACAGCACCAGCTGAAGAAGCAACCAAGCCGATACAAGGATCCGCCATATCAGGCTGACCAATGTAGATAGCTTGACCCTCAATATCAGCAGAGTTGGAGTTGAATGTATAAGTATCCGTCTGACTAACGAGGAACATAGTACTCGCATCATAAACGTGATCGATACCAGCGCCACCAGTAGCACACGGCTGGGTAAAACCAACAGCGTTAGCACCAGGACGTGCAAATATTGGGCTGTTAGCATCAAGCGTACCTGTAAACTCTGCTATAGGTGCAGGTCCAGCACATGGGCAGTCTACCTCAGGAGCTATTTTATCTTCGATAATGAAGTAACCCCAACATAAATTACCTGTACGTGGATCACGAACTTCGAATTTGTGTGGTCTAGACGCATCTGTCAAGAATGCAGAAACATTAACTGCTACTGTATTAAGGTTAGTTGCGATACGCTGATTTTCATCACCGAAAGGAATAATGAATACCTCCAGTGAATCAAAACATCCATAACCAGAACCTTCGAGGAATTGGTCAGCAAAGAATGTGATCTCACAATCATTGTCTGCACTAATATTAACAAAGCTGTTGCATGTCAATGAAGTTGAAAGCTCAGACTCGTCTAAAGCCAGTACAGTTACCTCTTGCTCACATGTTGCAGTAAGACCTTCAGGACCAGTAACTTCATACATGAAGGTATACTCACCAGAAGGGATACAACCAGCTGCATCAACACCTGTCGCATCTACTTGCAAAACTTCGAGGTCTCTTAACTCAGCATAAACGATAGAACCATTCCATTGTCTCCCCGCAATAGTACCCCCAAAAGGAGCAGTACAGAATCCAATACCTGTTTCGATAGTAAGAATACCATCTGTGTATTGCTGACCTGTATTATTGCTGTAGTTCATGAAATTACCATTCGCCGTAAACACAGTCATACCCTTTGACTCACCAGGTTGTAAAACCAATGTTGCACCAACGTCAACTGCAGTA
This sequence comes from uncultured Saprospiraceae bacterium, assembly GCA_964389475.1. Classification (GTDB taxonomy): domain Bacteria; phylum Bacteroidota; class Bacteroidia; order Chitinophagales; family Saprospiraceae; genus CAYMFD01. The sequence goes on along the minus strand of CAYMFD010000059.1, from coordinate 20,159 downwards.
GGTACATTGAAGCCAGCACTTGCTGTTGGAGTATTAACTCCTAGTTGAGTCCACTCTGCCATATTAGCATTTACACCTACATAAGATGTGGCTGTAGTTGTGTACCATACAGCCACTGGGTGAGTACCACCGTCAAGAGATACCTCAAACGACTGTAATTCGATTGGGAAAGCTCCATTATTGGTTATATCAAAGTAGTTACCAGCACAGCCATTACCACCTGCAAAAGATGTGGTAAGAACTGATGACATTCCAGCAACACCTCCACAGTTATCGCTTGCTGTAACAGCAGTAGGTAAGAACTTACAACATTCACCATCTAGAAGCTGCAGCTCTTCATCTGTGCAACTAGCTAGTGTCGGTGCTTCAAGATCTGAAACTGTAACTGTTACCATCTCGATCACAGCATTACCGAATGCGTCAGTAGTAGAAAAAGTTACAATTGTCTCACCCACTGGGTAAAAGTCAGTTGCATCTTCTGTACCATTATAATCATTGATAATTGCCTCCGTACACTCAGCATTAGGAGTGACACTTGGAGATGCCATAGCACCACACATACCAGCATCATTAGGGATTACTACATCACCATCAGAAGCCAACTCACATACAGGAGAGCAAACAAATACTCCAAAACCATCAATAGCTATATCACTATTGAAGGTAAATCCTGAAGGACAAGCTGCAGGCCATGTGTATAGAAACTGAAATGAAACCATCTGGCCAGCAAATGCGCCAAGGTCTATGTCAAACTGCGTCCAAACATCACCTTGGTCACCTGATACGACTAGTATAGGAGCACCACCATCTATAATTACTTCAAGATCACCGATACAAGCACCATTGGCGTTGTAAGAGAAAGAAGCAAATAGAGGATCACCCGGAGCAGCAATCGTAAGATCTAGCATCGCTGTCATACCAGCCTGGTCGTTAACAGCAGAACCAGAAGACTCTACAAATGCGTATCTCATGCTACCAGTTATCGGACATACACCTGAATTACTAGGACCAGTACCAGCTGAAGTAGTAGGACCATCCTCTGAAACCCACGGCTCATCTAGGCCATCATCTGTAAATATAGTATTGTCAATGGTAGTAAAAGCACTACCTGCAGTACCCTCGAAATCCTCAGATATCGCTGCTACTGGAGCACCAACAGCACAAACCATAGCGGCTGGTGCTGTACACTGGGCTGCTAAAGAGCCCACGAAAAGCATTGCTACAAAAGCAAACATGCCTTTGAGCAGATTAATATTTTGTAATTTATTATTTTTCATATCTTCTCGATTTGGGATTAAAGCGTTAAGAAATCAACCAAGCCATCGAAGATGACGTCACCATACCCGCCATTCTCAATGAACAATTCTTCTGACAGCTCGTCAGCATGAACTACTCGACCAGTAGCGTTAGGAAACTCACCTAAAGCCGCATCAAGGGCATCAGATGTTGTAGAACCAGATACAGTAAACTCGTAAGCGTGTTGGTACATCGCCCACTTGCGGAGAGCTGTGGCATATTCAGGAGTACCCTCTGTGGTACTTTGAACATCCTCATCTAAAGCTGGTAAAACACTCTGTAGAAGTGTAGTAGCCTCAGGACCCTCTACTAGATCTGGGTATCGCTCTTGGGCATTCAAACCAACGAAAAGCGATGAAAAAATAACAACAGAAAGCACACAAAGGCTTTTTGTCATCATGCAGATAGCATTTTTCATGAGATTAAGTTTTAAAATAAAATGATAGCATAAACGTATCCATGCCTTTGCACGCAATACTAGAAACTCTTGAAGACAGGAAAAGTGAATGGCCTTTAATGAATCAAGAGGACGACGAAATGCAAATGATCCCGTCGTATAACAAGAAACAAAGATACAAGGCAGACCCTGCCATCAACTACCTAGTATAGGGCAATTATTAATACATTGAAAAACATCATATATAAAACACTGTATTGCAATAATTTGAGACTGGCTATATTTGCATATTCTTATTAACAACACCATTACTATGCCTACAGCACCACCTATAGCTCACCGTAGCACACACACACATGTAGATCCTTTCGGTCACCCAAGGCTAGACGACTACCACTGGATGAGGCAGGAAATAGTGGCACCCAATGCGACCAATGTGAGTCCCGCGCAAGAAGATGTATTAGCTTATCTCGAAGCAGAAAATCAGCACACGATACAGTCACTAAATACAACTGCTGAACTCCAAGAGACCCTCTACCAAGAAATGACTAAGCGCCTGGCGCCGGATGATGATACCGTACCTGTACTGCGGTCCGAGTACTACTATCGCACTCAGTATAAGGCCGGACTAGAATATCCGCAATATCAACGCAGTAAGCAATATGACGGTGGGTTCAAGACCTACCTAGATGTCAATGAGCTCGCCGTGGACTACACATACTACCAGGTAGGTGCTATAGCGGTAAGTCCACACAATGATCGTATCGCATACAGCCAAGATACAATCGGCCGGCGCAACTATACCATCCACCTTAAAGATATCAACGGAAGCGACGTCACCGATCTACCACTGGGGGATACCACCGGCGCTATCGTATGGGGGGCCGTCGACACACTATACTATGTCAAAAAAGACCACACACTCAGGCCACACCAGATCTGGCGATATAACATAAGCCTCAAGAAAAGCGAGCTACTGTACGAAGAAGCGGATGCGTTGTATAGAGTCTTTCTCACAAAGACTAAAGACAAGAAGTACATACTGCTAGGTATTGCAAGTAGCTTAACGACAGAGTACCGCTACATAGACACACAGCAACGTACGGGCAACTTCACTACATTCGTCCCTAGGGCATATAAAGAAGAATATCACATCAGCCACCATCAAGATAAGTGGTACATCAGAACGAATAAGGACGGAGCTGACAACTTTACCATCATGACCTGCCCACAAGACGCCACCAATCGAGATGCATGGCAGACCTACCTACCTTATGACCAAAACGTATACACAACTGGAATAGATGTGACTGCAAAGTATATGGTACGGAGTGTGCGGATCGCAGGACAGACAGAGATCATCTTTACTAGCTGGGACAACAAAGAAGATAGGCGCCTCGTACTACCCGAAGAAAGCTACACCATAAAAGCGAGCAGTAACTATGAAACTGATGCTCTAGGCTATAGACTCAGGTATACCTCGATGACTACACCTGTAAGTACCCTAGAACTCAAACTTGACACCTGGGAGCTAGTGACGCTTAAGGAGCAGGTAGTAGTCGGCACTTTTGATAAAGTGAACTATACGTCTAAGCGACTGTATGCCCAGAGCAGCGACGGGACCCAGATACCCATATCACTCGTATACAACAAGGCTTACACAGACCATCACAAGCAACCATTACTACTATACGCTTATGGGGCATACGGTTATGCCATCGATCCATATTTCAGTAGTGCCAGGCTGAGCTTGCTGGATCGAGGCTTTGTATTCGCTATAGCGCATGTACGAGGTGGTAATGACTTCGGTCACCAATGGTACGAGCAGGGTAAGTTTTTGCATAAGAAAAACACCTTTGAAGACTTTATCGCCTGCGGTAGATACCTACAACAAAATGAGTGGTGTGACCCTAGTCAACTATTCGCTATGGGCGGTAGTGCTGGTGGTCTCCTGATGGGTGCTATCATCAATATGGCTCCAGACATGTGGAGGGGAGTGATAGCCGCCGTACCATTCGTCGATGTCCTGAGTACCATGCTGGACGATACGATACCACTGACTGTAGGTGAGTATGAGGAGTGGGGCAATCCTAACAAGGAAGCCTACTACCATTATATACGATCATACAGCCCCTATGATAATATCACAGAACAGGACTACCCCCACATGCTCGTAACTAGCGGCTACCACGACAGCCAGGTACAGTACTGGGAGCCTACCAAGTGGGTGGCCAAACTTCGGGCTTATAAGACGGATGACAACCTACTACTGCTACATACTAATATGGAAGCGGGCCATGGTGGAGCTAGCGGTCGGTATCGGATGTATAAGGAGACGGCGATGGAGTATGCCTTTATGCTACATCTAGCGGGGCTCAGCGAGTGACCTCGATAGACTCGACGGCTTTCTGGATACTCGGGTAAAAGTTGTCCTCGCCTATATGCCTGCGTAGACCTGCAAGAGACATATTGCGTCGTACAGGACTGATGGCACCACCCACTAGCAAGGTAATACCCATAGATCGTAGTACATCGTGGAGTCGCTCCATGTATCGCAGGCCACTGCTATCGATATCCTGCACGCCACGCAGGTCTAGTATCAGGTAGTCGACTGGCTGTGCTGACTCCTCGACTATTGTTAGCGTCTCTCTGTAGTAGTACTCTTGGTTAGCAAAGTAGATCTGATCGTCGTACCTGATGATGATAGCACCATCGACCCGTTGTGGACTCTTAGACTGTTTGATACTCCTGTAAAACGTCTCGCCAGGCACCCTACCCAACTCTGTGATACGAGGTATACTACTCTTAATCAGCACAAGTACGAAGGACAGAATCACCCCAGTGATCACCCCGGCATCCATACTGAGCAGTACCGTCACGAGGAAGGTAACTAGCATCATAAAGAAGTCGCGCTTGTGCACACGGTAGAGATACTTAGCTGTCTTAAGGTCAAAAAGGTTCTTGACAGCCATCAGGATAATAGAGGCGAGTACGACCTTGGGCAGTGAGGAGAGAGACGATACAAAGGTGAGCATTGCGACAATGAGAAACAAGGCGCTAAAGGCACCGGCCATCACTGTCCGCCCACCCGTACTATCCAGGGTAGCACTCCTTGAGTAACTCGTCGAAGTAGGAATCGCCTGAAACAAACCACCTAGGACCTTACTGAGACCTAGGGCTATAAACTCTTTGTTGGGCACTAGCTGGTAGTAGTCATGTCGCTGCTCGATAGCCTTGCCCACGCCTATCGTCTCGATAAGTCCGATAAGGGTGACCGCTAGTATGATGGAGAAACTCTTTCGCAACTGCCTGAAGGTGAGCTTAGGCGCCTCGAACTCAGGTAAGCTGACCGATATATCCCCGATCAATGCTACCCCGTGGCTACCTAGATCTGCATAGTTACTTACTACAGTCGCAATGACCACTAGTATCAGTGCCGCAGGAATACGGCGCGACAGTCGCTTGAGGGATATCAAAAAGAGCAAGCTTACCAGCCCTATCACCAGCGTCAGTCCATGTATGTCCGGCACATGAGTGGCGATATAGGCTACCTTCTCATGCAGATAGACATATCTGGGAATCTCCAGCCCGAGTACGTCCTTGAGCTGGCTGACGATAATCAGTATCGAGGCGGCTGAGGTAAAACCCGTGAGTACCGGTAAGGATAGTAAGTTGACCAGAACCCCTAGCCGCAATAGGCCAAATAAAATCTGGATAAAGCCGATCAAGAATCCTGACACGATCATCAGCCGCACATAGTTAGCGGAGAAGGGCTCTGCGATGGTACTGAGACCGTCAAACAGTAAGATAGACGTAATAGCTACTGGGCCAATGGCAATATGGGGAGAAGTACCGAATACTGCATAGGCCAGCACGGGGACTATACCCGCATAAAAGCCATACTGGGGAGGCACACCTGCAAGCTGTGCATAGGCCATCGCCTGTGGTACTAGCAACACTGTAACCATCATACCAGCGATGAGGTCCCATCGGAGGTCCTCCCGCTTGTAATTTTTGATAGTATCTATAATCGGGAAAACCCGATGACGGAGTAATTGCATATGGCGAAGATATAACGGACTCCACCTTTAAAGTGTAGCTCATCGATCTTACTATTTTGTAGACTACTTTTACATCGACTCAAAAGCGTAGAAAATGGAAGTATATAGACAGTACGAAATCGATAGCACCTCAGAGATCATCATCGCCTTGCTATCGGTACTACCGTTTGAGTCCTTCGAAGAGCGGGCGGACACGACGATCGCCTATATACAAGATAAGGCGTGGACGGCTGACCTAGACGCTGAGGTGCATAAGATCTGCACTAGCCAGCAAGCGACTGCCGCTATGACCATACTGCAACCCCGCAACTGGAATGAAGCCTGGGAGTCTAACTTTACACCCGTTGACGTGGGGCAGTTTTGCTCAGTGCGGGCAGACTTTCACCCGGCAGCGGTAGGATATGACCACGTCATCCACTTGCAGCCCAAAATGGCATTCGGGACAGGCCACCACGAGACAACGTACATGATGATACAGACGATGGAGGCTATGCCTATCGCAGGTGGTAGGATACTCGACTATGGGTGTGGCACAGGGATACTGGCCGTCCTGGCTGCAAAACTGGGAGCCGACTACATAGTCGCTGTCGATATAGAAGAAGAGAGCTACCTCAATACCCTAGAAAACGCAGAGAAAAACAAGGTCAAGATCAACGAAGTAGTGCATGGCACCATAGATAACATCGAAGGCACCTACGGTATCATCCTAGCTAATATCAACAGAAATGTACTGCTAGATACCGCCGCCGATGTAATGGATAGACTCGCCTCTGGGGGCACGCTATTGATGAGCGGGATACTCTCACAAGATCGAGAGGTGATCATCGATCGCTATACAGCACTAGCTCTGCAACTCGAGGACGTAGTATCGAGGGGCAACTGGCTGTGCATGAGGTGGTCGAGGTCTTAATCTTTCTTGAGTGTCGCCTTGTATGTCTCTAGGCATCGCTCCCTAGCCCACTTGTGGTCTACGATGGGCTGTGGATACTTATCGCTGCCGTACTCCGGCACCCACTGCTTGACATACTTGAGATTTTTATCAAACTTCTCTAACTGTGATGTAGGGTTAAATATCCTAAAGTACGGCGCAGCGTCAGTACCGCTACCTGCCGCCCACTGCCATCCACCATTGTTAGACGCTAGGTCGAAATCCAGCAGCTTTCGTGCAAAGTAGGCCTCGCCCCACCGCCAGTCCGTCAGCAGGTGCTTAGTCAGGAAAGAGGCCACCACCATGCGAACCCGATTGTGCATATAGCCTGTGGCATTGAGCTCACGCATACCCGCATCTACCAGTGGGTAGCCCGTCATCCCTTCACACCACTTACTGAAGTGTGCCTCGTCGTTGACCCAGGCGATCTCATCGTACTTAGGCCTAAAAGCCCCCTCCGTGACATGAGGAAAATGGCCTAGTATCTGGCTGTAAAAGTCCCTCCATATCAGCTCACTGAGGTAGACGTCACTAAGCCCCCTAGCCCGCCTCGCCTTGTCTCGGATACTGATCGTACCAAATCTAAAGTGAAGGCCTAGCCTACTCGTCCCGTCAATAGCCGGAAAATTGCGCTGCTCACCGTACTTGCGTATGATTCCTTGATTTACTGTCCGTTCCGGAAAGTCAATCTCCTCATTGGCCACGAATCCCATATCGGCCAGACTAGGTATGGCGGTCTGCTCAGTTTTTGCGTAGTTGGACTGATATCGCTCATTGGGGTAGGCAGCCATGTAGTAACTCTGGTCTTTCTCCTGCCACGATCGGCTATCTAGTCGCTCTAGCCACCTACGCTTATAGGGAGTAAATACGGTGTAAGGACCACCATCTTTCTTGAGCACCTCGTCTTGCTCGAATATCACGTGGTCTTTAAATGTATGTAGTGGCACCTCGTGACTAGTGAGCAAGTCAGACACCTGCGCATCTCTATCTAGGGCATACGGCTCGTAATCTCTATTGGTATACACAGCCTCCACATCGTAGTTACTGATGATGGTAGGCCAAACCTCCACAGGATCGCCATAGTAGACCTTCAGGCTACTACCTAGCTCTTGCAGCTCCTCACTGACCCTTTGTATCTCTTGGTGTATAAAGGTAACTCTGGCGTCATCCTTATCCTCTAGTCGATCTAGGATGTGCTTGTCAAAGATGAAAACACTTTGTACAGGACGTGGCCCTTTCAAAGCGCTAAATAACCCTGCATTATCCTCAATCCTAAGGTCTCTACGATGCCAAAAAATACTTACTGCCATGTTGCGCTTGCCTACTTTACTAATGTCTTTGCCAACAGGAGTAAAGGCATCAATGTTTGCGATATCGCAGCTTAGATCTGAGAAGCTATTGATATTCACATCACAGACTTACCTTTGCGCTATCATTTTTAGTAAAAAAGCAATGCCCTATGTGGAGCAAGAACATCATTTACGTCTTAGGTATATCAGTAGTATCACTTGCAAGTGGATGTAGTGGCTGTGGTGAAGGAGCCGCCGGTGTATCAAATACGTCAACTACGGTCGAGAACGCTGCTACTGATCTCGCTAGCATAGAAGAAGGTGTAAAGGCAGCAGCCTCTCGCAATGAGAAGGTAACGCTACTCAAGCAGGGTTTTGATATGGCTAAGTCTGGTGGTCAAGCCGAAAAAGCGATCAGCTTCGCAGCGGCCCTGGTCAAGGAAAATGAGTCACCAAAAGAGATGCTGAGCTACATAGCCGAAAAGATGAATAGTGGCGGTAGCAAGCCAGCAGCCCAACTCATGATCCAGGGTCTGGTAGATCAATATGGCAATGATCAGTCGATCGCTGGGGCCAAGCGCCTACTCGAGTCGCCGATACTAGACAAGGACGCATATATCCAAAAGATCGCCGAGTCAGTATTCGAAAATCCCGATAAGTACGGTATCAACTTTTCCAATGCTAGAAAGTACGTGGACGTATGCGAAGCACACGGCCTAGCCTACCCTAATGATGCCCGCTCACCAGAGTACCTATACAAGGCCAGCGAAATTGCTGTAGCCATCAGAACCTACCCCAAGGCACTAAACCTATATGACTGGCTCATAGACTTTTACCCCGACTATGAGAAGACACCCAATGCCCTATTTGCTAAAGGCTACCTCCTTGACGAACAGCTCAACAAGCGCGAAAGAGCCAAGGCAGCCTTCTCTAGTTTCTTGGTGACCTATCCTGACCATGAACTGGCTGATGATGCTAAGTTCTTGCTCGAAAACATCGGTAAATCAGGGGACGAAATCATCAAAATCATAGAGCAGAAGCGAGAGAAGCAGGCGAACTAGTATTGTCACTTGATTGCGTTTAGCCAAGCTTCTTTGCCGGACCTAGGCGGTATACTGTTGTGACACGGTAGCACCTCGACCGCGGAAAATTTCTTAGAAAAAAGAGCTCTATACTCCTCTGCTGATCCGCCGTGCGGTGGTCCTGGCCGTCCCCCGAAGTCCGTATCAAACAATACGCCGACAACCTTGCCTCCATCTGTGAGCAGGTCGTGGCAGTGTCGTACGTAGTCGCCTCGTAGGCTGGGATCGATAGCACAGAAAAACGTCTGCTCAAGTATCAAATCGTACTGCCCGCCGTGGTCAAAAAAGTCTCCCATGAGTAGGTTAAAGTTCGCCTCACCCACTCGCTGTGTGAGGTGATCGATCGGTAAGGGTGATATATCAACGACCGTGACATGCTTAAACCCTTGCTCAGCTAAGTAAACGACCTCATGGCCATAACCAGCACCAGGGACCAGTATCCGTAGTGACTTATCATCTAGCTGATCGATATACTCAGCTATGGGTGTCGATGGTCCGCCTATGTCCCAGCCTGTAGCAGACTCCCTGTAGCGATCTGTCCAGTATCTAGCATCTGACTTTATGCACATCCTGTCTATTTTTGTGTGAATGAATGAAACAATAAACTGCAACGGTCGCCTCCTCGACCTCACTATCCCAAAGGTAATGGCTATCCTTAATGTGACGCCTGACAGCTTTTATGATGGGGGTCGCAAAAATTACCTAGACAGGGTGGATGCCATGGTTCGGGACGGGGCAGATATCATCGACGTAGGTGGGATGAGTACTCGACCAGGTGCTGATATGATAGGCAGTGAGGCAGAGTGTGACCGCATCATACCCATCATAACTGCTATCATAGACCGATACCCTGACATACTAGTATCCGTAGATACGGTATATGGCGCCACTGTCACTAGGGTCGCAGATCTAGGCGTGCATATGATCAATGATGTAAGCGCTGGAGCTCTAGACGCCGACATGCTACCGGCCGTAGCCGCCTCTGGCCTCCCCTATGTACTCATGCACATGCAAGGTAATCCGGGTACTATGCAAGCGTCTCCTACCTACGAGGACGTCGTACTAGAGGTAGCCACTTTCCTTCGTAATAGGGCTAGAGCACTACGAGAGATAGGGATCAAGGATGTCATTATTGATCCTGGATTTGGATTTGGCAAGACGCTAGCACACAACTATGCCTTACTAGACGGACTAGATCAGCTATCGTGGACAGGACTGCCCATCCTCGCTGGCCTCAGTCGCAAATCAATGATATACAGAGCCTTAGACATCACTAGTGATGATGCCCTGGCAGGGACCATTGCTCTCAATATGGTTGCTCTACAGAAAGGTGCATCGATTCTAAGGGTACATGATGTATTACCTGCTAAACAACAGATACTTTTGCAGCAGCAACTAAGCGCAGCAGTAGATGTGTAATCAGCACAGTACTGAGCATCGTATATGCATACCGACAATCCGAATGATGAATAGAGTATTAAGCATCACCATAATAGCATCACTGGCCCTACTGGTCACATCTTGCAAAAGCAAGACAGCAGTTAAGACCGATCAAGACCGCACCCTACCGATGTTTGAGATGAGTACAGGACCTTGTTTTGGCAAGTGTCCTATCTACCACCTAAGTATCGATGCCAATGGCCTGGCGACGCTAGATCGAAAGCGATTTTTTAAGGAAGTGGGAGTGTATCAGACACAGTTGGATAATCAGATGATGATCAAGGTTATCAGCACCATCGATCAAGTGGACTTCCTATCACTACCTGAGAAGCTAGAGAGCGAGATTCCCGACCTACCAGCCACTACATTCGTCCATCATAAGGACGGTAAGGCCAAGTCTGTGTGGGCCAAAGAGAATATGCCAGAAGCGCTAAGAATCCTGAAAAATGACCTCGAACTCATCATAAGAGATGGAGACTGGACCGTCGTCCAACTACACGAGCAAAAAGCTGAGGACATCGACGATATGGAGATCGTGTACAATGAGCTCATCATCAAAATGAACCAAGGCATACCGCTCAATAGGTGGCAGAAAAAATACAGCGACTACGGCTTACGCTTGCTGACGCGACTGGACAAGGATCTTAATGTGTGGTTGTACGGATATAATAAAGACAGCATCGAGCCGGCGGCCATGATCGAGTTACTCAAGGAAGATGCGGCTGTAGATAACGTCGAATTTAATTATCGCTTATCATCGAACAAGTGATTAGATACTCCGTCTTATCTTAGCAGCAACTTAAATCATACCAGATGTACAATCTATTACAGTCTATCCACTCTGCTTGGGCATACGTGGCACTTATCGTTCTCCTATTCGCAGCAGCAAATGCTATCGTAGGCCTAGTAAGCAATCGTACCTGGTCGCGACGTGATTTTAAGATCTCTCTCTTCGGTATGGTCTTTACCCACATACAGTTGATAATCGGTCTCATCCTACTATTCGTAAGTCCTTACTGGGACGTGATGATGTCAGGTGGCATGGGAGAGGTCATGAAGGACAGCACTGTAAGACTCTATGTAGTAGAGCACCCTACCATAAACATACTGGCCATTATCCTCATTACTATAGGCTGGTCTAGGCACAAGAAGAGATCAGAAAGCGGCGCTAAGTTTAAGTCTGTCGGTATTTTCTACACTCTAGGACTCGTGCTACTATTGAGCCGTATTCCGTGGCAGGCATGGTTAGGATAGGCACTAGCGCAGATCACCCCCGAAGTTATTTTGGCCCGTATTATACTTGAGGAAGGATAGCGTATTGCTTTTCACTCCCACTAGGAAGGTGTAGGCGCCTCGCTCTGGTGCCCAGGTGAAATTCATGTTCCAGCAGTGTAGGTCACGGCTAAAGGTTAAGAATGGATAAACCAACGCATTATTCTTTATATCGTAGGTGATATTACCGATCCTGACATTCCAGTTTTTGGTCAGTTGTAGGTCACCCGTGAGCCTGATCGTATGCGTCTGTACCCGGAAGGTATCCCTGCCATTCTCTGGCATTCGCTGCAGCACGATGTTATAATTGTGGCTAATCCTAAAGCTCTCGAAGAGGTCTATAAGCGCCTTGCCATCACCTGACTGATTACGAGGATCACGGGCGGCTATGGCTCTATCACTCTCTGCGGCTGCATCTTCCTTACCGACGATCCAGTCTCTTATCTGTCCCACGCTGAGGGTGGTACTTAAGTTAGCCTGTACACGATTAAAAGAAAACGGTACCCCTTTTTCTGACAAGACCGTTCGGTTAATCATCTTGCCGTCCTGATATACGTAGGGATCAAAACTCGCCTGTAGCCTCAGTGTCGTAAGGTTTTTGAGCAAGGTGGTGTTACCCGTTACGTTAAGTGGACTCATCCGCAGAGAGTCGCGAGCCCAGTTGTAGTTACCACCGACGACGAGGTTATTAAACAGCTTAAACTTCTTCTCAGATGAGTCTCTCTTGCTCCAGTACTTACCCTCAAATATATTGGTGATACCATAGTTCATCGCCATCTGGGTCTCGTCAAGGCGGTTATTATACACTCCCCCTTGAAAAGGATTGTAGGAAATGTCTATCGGGTTACCTGCAGCATCTCTGGCTTCTACGACCTCTTGATAGATAGCCTCCGTACCTGGCGAATAGTTGAAATTGATGCTGGGTTTAAGCGTATGGCGCATACCTCGGATAAAGCCCCTACTCCATTGTTTGGTACCGAATATCTGTGTATTGACACCGACTGTAACATCTACATCTCTAAAGGTCTCAAAACCCCACATGAAGTTGTCATTGATCGTTCCGAACGTGGTATCTAAGCGGGCTACGAGTTGACTGTCTGGCGTGATATCGATACCCAGCGTATCGATGATCAGCGTGGGGTCGTACTCTTTCTCTAGCGTCCTGAAGTACCACACCTCGTCATAGTCTACACTTGCATTAAAGTTGAAGTATTTGGCAAATCGCCCTGGCAGCTGTACGGTAGCACTTTGGCGAAGACCCGTAGTCATATTGTCTAGTGTCGCCTGCGAAAAGAAAGTACTATCCGACCCGGTCGCCCTTGCCTCGGCCGCCATATTATATCGTACATTGACCTTCTCGTACCATCGCTCGGGGCCAGCACCTTTTCGTTCGAATGGTGTGATGCTATTCATGTTAAGCGCCATGGTAGGAAAGGTCACCGATATCTCCTCAGTCTGAGTATTCTGCCTGTGCTGAAAACCCAGCGAAAACTGAAACGGCGTACTAGGCATCGAATGCCTAAAGTTGAAACTAGAGCCAAAAATATTATTGGCCTGAGACTCAAAGTCATTACGGTTGGCCCTGTCGTGCGAATTGGTCTGAAAATCGATCTTACCTCCTAGTGACCGGTAAGGGTGTGCCTTAGAGTCGGGGTTGTGGCTTACTGATACACGAAAGGACTTATTGCTCTGCGTCAGCGCCGTCTCTGGGATATCTGTGATCAAATTCGCATATTGGATATTGATATTACCCGCATAGGAATAGCGCTTCTTGTACCTACTATTGAGTGTCAGGCGATGCGTACCACGGGTAAACACATCTGCCGTGGCCTGGAGGTCCATGTAGTCATTGATATTGAAATAGTATCCGACCCCCTGGAGCCCTAGTCCAAATCGCTCCTCATATGTCCATAGATTAGGAAAAATCAGACCACTCGACTTGCCCTGGATGAGGGGAAACAAGCCAAAGGGTAAGAACAACGGCGTAGGTACACCCATGATCTCGAGATTGCTGAAACCCGCTATCGCTAGCTTATCCGGTACGACCTTGAGCTTACGAGCCCTGATACCGAAATGCGGATGGTCAGCCGTACAGGTAGTAACTAGAGAGTTGGTATTAAATATCTCGTCGTAGTCGATGGCAGGATTAGCGTCCTTAGATACATACTTGGTCCGTTGCCCTAGCACCTGAAACTCTCCCTGCTGGGTAACGGCATCTTCGATGAGTCCTTTCTTGGACTCGAAGTTAAACCTCAGCTTGCCGCTGGTGATATCTTGGCTCCCATCGGTGAAGATGACCTTCTCTGCCACCCTGCCCTTGCTCGCCTTGGTCTCGTAGGCTGTGGCCTCATCCTTACCTATGTCAAATATGATGTAGCCGGCCTTGAGCTCTTGAGCACCATATATGATTTTGGCATCGCCGTATAGGTGTATCTGCTCACTCTCCACATCAAACCAGGTGGTATCTCTACTGTAGTAATCGACCGGCTCGGTGATGGCATCGGGCGATATCTTGACCGTCTGACCAGTGCCTGGCACGGTATCTATTATCAGCTGTGAGGCCGTCGTATCCGCCATTCCTACACCTAGAGAATCAGGTATAGAAAAGATCACCGCAGTACTATCTACCTGACCGATAGCCATCTGACAGCCCACCAATATTGATACTAAGACCAACCATCTAAAAGATTGGGTCAACCTTAATACATATAAATAATTTATAATATGTAAGTTTGCAGTAATCAGTTCAATTTATTTGTGCCAAGAGAGCAAAAGTACATATTGCCCCTAGTAAGACGTTCACTTCGGTCGACTCTTATCGTAGTACTAACGATAACGATGCCAAGACTATGCCTAGATGCTGCGGCACAAGCCGTTAAATATGGCTTAAACCAGGATTCGGGCTATACGATCGTCCTAGATGCCGGTCACGGAGGCAAGGACAGCGGCTGCCTAGGCCTATACAGTCAGGAGAAAGATGTGGCGCTGGCCCTGACGCTGGCCGTAGGTACAGCACTAGAGGTCCGACCTGACATACAGGTGGTCTACACACGTACGGACGATCAGTTCTTGCCCCTCTATGAGCGGACAGCGATCGCTAATAGTCGTCAGGCTGACCTCTTCGTATCGATACACTGCAACGGATCAGAAAATACGACCATCCATGGCTCCGAGACCTTCGTCATGGGACTACATACCTCCGAAGAAAACCTCGCAGTGGCTAAGCGTGAGAACCGATCTATCTACCTAGAAAGTACCAGTAGCGTTTATGATGGCTACGATCCAGACAGTCCGCTTGGCCATATATTGCTGGCTCGAGAGCAGCAGGCCCACCTAGAGCAAAGCTTAACCCTGGCCAGCCATATCGAGCGATCCCTCACGTCCACTATGCGTAGAAGTCGAGGTGTTAAGCAGGCAGGATTCGTGGTACTACGTGCGACCAGTATGCCGAGTGTACTGGTGGAGGCGGGCTTCTTGACCAATCCTACAGACGAGATAACCCTCAATGACCCTGACAACCAAACCAATATCGCCCACGGTATAGCGGACGCCATATCTCGGACGCTAGCACCAGCTGCCGTAGCGATCAACCACCACCCTAGTCATTCGACCACTCGACATCAGGGCAGCACTCAGCACCACGCCGTCGCCGTCACCTACCAAGAAGAAGTGAGCACGACCACCTACTATACTGTACGTATCGCTGAGCTAGCCACCCCGCCCACCACAGCACAGCTCGACGATTGGGAGATATATCCACACCTACAGGTCGACCAGAGCGGTCATGAGTATACAGTCACAGTCGGTCGCTTCGTTGACGAGCAGTTAGCAACGACCTACAAGGAACGACTCGTACACGATGGCATCACAGCTGCAAGGGTCATTACTGGTTCGTAAGGTTCCAAGCAAGGCTGATTTGGATTTGCTATTGCTTAATGGCGGCCTATTGTAAAGGATATCCTTACTTTCGTATTTACTTTAATCAGCAAGTACGGCAATAGTGACAATCAGCAAAGAACTAAAATTAGGCGTCATAGCCATCGGCACTGTGCTGATGATGATCTGGGGATACTCATTCCTCAAGGGGCAGAAGCTCTTCGCTAAGTCAGTCACCCTCTACAGTACATTTGAAGACGTCTTTCAGCTAGCCGTTACATCTCCTGTATACATCAATGGCTTCAAAGTAGGTAATGTCACAGCGATCACCGTCAACCCTGAAAATGTCAAGGAGATGGAAGTAGAGTACTACATAGAAGGAGAGTACGGCATACCTGCTACGGCCACGGCCAAGATGATCAGTGAAGGTCTCGTAGGTGGTAAGGCACTAGCTATCGAGTATGATTACATGTGCAAAAACGACTGTGTCAAAACAGGCGATGTGCTCCCTGGAAGGATAGAAGGCCTACTAGAATCAATGGTACCAAAAGGCGAAATATCAAGTTACGTAGATGAGCTCACCTCTGCCCTAGGTAGCAGCATGAGCGACAGTACCTCGATGGTCAATGACGTATCAAATAATCTAACTACCACCATCGAAAACCTAGCAGACATTACCGAGTCTCTAGATGCCCTACTACGCCAATCGTCTAAAAACCTAAGCAGTACTCTGCGAAACGTAGATGATCTGTCGGGCAGCCTTGCAGCGAGCGACGAGAAAATCGCTAATATCTTGGGTAACCTAGAGCAGGTCAGTCAAGCATTAAACAAGGCCGATATAGCCTCAGTGGGTAGTAATGCCAACAAAGCTATCCTATCCGCCGATCAGGCCATCACGGCTTTTGAGGCAACCGCCAAAGAAAGTAACACGGCAATAGCCAAACTCACAGATCTAGTAACAGAGATGCAGTCGGGTGAGGGGAGCATGGCTCAACTCATCAACGATCCTAAGCTATACACAAATCTGGAGGAGACCAGCGCCAATCTATCTTTACTACTGCAGGATTTACGCCTCAATCCCAAGCGATACGTAAATGTGTCCGTTTTTGGCAAAAAATCCAAGGCGTACGTAGTGCCAGAGGATGATCCTGCTAACAGGCAATAAGCGGTCGTACTAACATCTTGTGGATAGATAAAGTACCTAGACTATTGTGTCCTAGGTCGCTCTCCTATATCTTGCGCTACCCATGGCTGTCGAGCATATCACCCAATGATGACAATGATGTCGCACTAGGCCAATATTAATAAGAACTATGCTAGGTAAAAGCAATAAGAAGTCCGTAGATACAAACATGACTGTAGCATCATCAGGTGCTACCAATAGCCTTACTGCGGGTACTACTCTCGAGGGCAAAATCACTACTGATAATGACATCAGAGTTGATGGCAAGCTCATAGGCACCCTTATATGTAAGGGCAAGGTGATAATAGGACCCCAAGGACATGTGTCAGGTGATATAGACTGCACACATGCCGTAATAGAGGGATCATTTGATGGAAACCTTGTCGTCAAAGAGCTGCTCAACGTACGAGAGTCGGCTAAGATCATGGGTGATATCAAGACCGAAAAGCTACTGGTGCAGTCTGGCGCTATATTTAACGTCACTTGCAGCATGGGTGGTCAGCAGCTCAAGTCTCTGACAGATAGTACCAAGGCTTCGTAGTACTTTCTATGCCCAAGTCATCTAGCACTAACTCCAACAAGTATCTCAAGTACTCAGGCATTGGTTTTACACTATTTGCCCTACTAGGGATAGCTGTTTATGCTGGTCAAAAACTTGACGCTTATCTGGAGCTAGAGCAACCTTGGTTTACCATCCTCTTTTTACTATTAGGCTTCGGTGGCTGGGTAGCTAAGCTCATGAAGGACCTAGAGATGGACGCCAAAGATTAGTCGATATGGATAAAAGCACATTTATACGTGGGATAATGACTACGACGGTGCTAGTCATCGTACTTGGTTACAGTTTTATCTACATGACGGGCCTAGAACATCATGCAGCTCTATTCTACATATCGATGGGACTCATACTACCCTTGAGTATTGTCGTCTACCTGCTGGCTAGCCGGCTCGCTGGCAGCAAGGACAAGTATGCGCTGGTGAGACTGGTACTTGGCAATATGATGGGAAAGCTATTCTTGGCCGTACTGATTGTAGTCGCATATACGCAGACTAGGGATATAGACACCACACTATTTATTGTGCCATTCTTCATCACCTACATTGGGTTTACGATCTTTGAGACGTACTTTCTCCATGAGATCAGTAAAGTAGACCACTAGATGACATACACGGATATACTTACGGAGCTTAAGCAGGGCATCTACCACCCTATCTATCTGCTACATGGAGCCGAGCCCTACTTTATAGACATCGTATCAGACTATATCGAGGCCCATGCCTTAGATGAGGCTGGCAAGGCATTTAACCAGATCGTCGTATATGGCAAGGATATAGATGTCAAGGCCGTACTAGACGAGGTGCGACAATACCCTATGATGGCCGATCGTCGCGTCGTCATCGTCAAAGAAGCCCAGGACCTGCCCAAGATACAGGACCTCCTGAGCTACGCGACACAGCCCAGTCCACAGACCGTACTGGTACTAGCGCATAAGTACAAAAAGATCAAGAAGAACACCAAACTCGCCAAGGCCATAGCCAAGGCAGGAGTAATCATAGATGCAGAACCCATCAGAGACTATAAGATGGCAGACTGGATCATGCAGTATGTCAAGACCCACAAGTTCAGCATCGACAAACAGACGGCTAACCTCCTCGCCGAGTACCTAGGTACCGACCTGAGCAAGGTTACCAATGAGATCAGCAAGCTCATCCTCAATCTCGATGGCGCTACGACCATCACCACAGAGCATGTGCAGGAGCAGGTCGGTATCAGTAAGGAGTACAATGTCTTCGAGCTACACAAGGCACTGAGCCACCGAGATGTTGTCAAGGTACACAAGATCATCAACTTCTTCGCTGGGGACCAAAAGAACAATCACATCACCATGATCATCAGTAGTCTATATGGTTACTTTGTCAAAGTATACAAGGCTGCTGCCTACCAAGGTCAGAATGATGCGGCACTGGCCAAAGTAATCGGCCTAGGCAGTCCGTACTTCGTCAAAGAGTATAGGTCAGCTATACGGCACTACCCTATGGACAAGCTGGCCGAGATATTCGAGGCTCTAGCGACAGCGGATAAGCATAGCAAGGGTGTAGATAGCAGATCTACGAATGCCAAGAAGATCATGCAAGAACTAGTCTTTACGATCCTAGGATGAGCAAGCTGCTGATACTACCTATACGACTATACCAGATACTGCTATCCCCTCTACTAGGGCAGACTTGCCGCTACACCCCTACGTGTAGTCAATATGCTATCAATGCACTACGAGAGTGGGGAGCTATCAAGGGTAGCTGGCTAGCTATCAAGCGTATAGGCCGATGTCACCCCTGGGGCAGTCATGGCCATGATCCTGTACCCACAAAAAATAATGATGAGAATACGACCACGCAGAAATAGAAAATCAGAGGCCTTACGATCACTACATCGCGAAACTAGGCTTCATGTCAGTAACCTTATACAGCCGCTCTTTCTCCTACCAGGGACCGGAGTCAAGGAGGTCATTAAGTCCCTCCCGATGGCTAGCAGAATGACACTAGACCATATGCTCGTCGAGATCAGTGAGTGCTCCTCGCTAGGCATCGATAAGTTCATGGTTTTCCCTGCGATACCTGAGGAAAAGAAAGACAAAACAGCTACCTACAGCTACGCCGATGACAACTTCTACCTAACAGCGGCGGCCACCATCAAGGCCCAGTATCCAGAGATCTGCCTGATCTCTGACGTAGCTATGGACCCTTACTCTAGCGATGGCCACGACGGCCTGGTCGAGGATGGGGAGATACTCAATGACGAATCACTACCCATACTAGCCAAGATGTCAATAGCCCAGGCGCAGGCTGGTTTTGATATGCTGGGGCCTAGTGATATGATGGACGGCCGGATAGGCTACATACGCGATGCCCTAGATCAGGCAGGCTACTATACGACTAGCATTATGGCCTATACGGCTAAATATGCCAGTGGCTTCTACGGGCCATTTAGAGATGCGCTAGACTCTGCCCCTAAGTCGGGTGATAAGAAGACCTACCAGATGGACCCTAGTAATAGTCGCGAGGCGCTTACCGAAGGCCTACTTGACAGCAACGAGGGTGCAGACTTTATCATGGTCAAGCCAGCCCTCCACTACCTAGACATCATCAAAAGCCTCAAGGATCACTATGATACACCTGTGGCTGCCTATCACGTGAGTGGCGAGTGTGCTATGCTATATGCCGCTTGTCAAAATGGATGGCTAGACTACGAGACCGTCATGCCAGAGACGCTGACAAGCATACGCCGTGCGGGTGCCGATGCCATTATCACCTATTTTGCGCGAGAGTGGGCGGAG
>CAYMFD010000058.1:17896-22154 GCA_964389475.1 uncultured Saprospiraceae bacterium | reverse complement strand
CTCACGCAAAAAAAGGCCGCTAACTACCGCAATAACCTACTAGGCTTTGTATTCCAAAGCTTTAATCTGCTCTCCTTTAAAACGGCTGCTGAAAACGTAGCCCTACCCCTCTACTATCAAAAGGTCAATCGGGTCGATCGCCAGCAGCGTGCCCTCGACTATCTAGAGCAGGTAGGCCTACGAGAGTGGGCAGACCACTATCCTAACCAAATGAGTGGTGGCCAGCAACAGCGAGTAGCTATCGCCAGAGCCTTAATATCTGACCCGCAGGTCATACTAGCCGATGAGCCCACGGGTGCCCTAGACAGCCAGACATCGCAAGAGGTCATGGATATATTCTCACGAGTCAATGGCGAGGGTAAGACAGTCGTCATCGTCACCCACGAAAACGAAATCGCGGACCAGACCAATCGCGTAATAAGACTGCGTGACGGCATAATCGAATCACAGTAGATATGAGGTGGATCGATGTAGACAAGTGGCAGGAGATCTTCAACTCTATATGGAGGCATAAGCTGCGTACAGCGCTGACGGCATTCGGTGTCGGCTGGGGCATATTCATCTTAGTCCTGATGCTAGGCGCTATTGACGGTCTTAAGACGAGTTTTCAGCATCAGTTCGCAGATGATAATCTTAACAGTATATGGATATGGGGTGGAGAAACGAGCAAGCCCTACAATGGTCTCAAAGAAGGCCGTAACATCGACTTTACCAACGAGGACTACGCCTTCATCACGACTCAAGTAAATGACCTAGAAGCCTCTAGTGGACGGTTTTACCTGAGCGGCACCACGGTTACCAAGTATAAGAATACGGCCCTCTCTTTCAGAAATAGAGCCGTACACCCCGGACACCTAGTAATAGAGAACAATACCATGGTAGAGGGTCGCTATATAAATGATGCCGACATACGTGAGCTACGCAAGGTCGCTGTGATAGGCCGCGAGGTTAAAAAAGCCCTGATGCCGGACCTAGAATCGGCTGTGGGCGAGGAGATAGCGCTTAATGGAACCGTCTTTACGGTAGTCGGCGTCTTTAGCGATAGTGGTGGCGAGAACGAAGAGAAGCAAGTCTACATACCTATCAGCACGGCTCAACGGATCTACAGTGCTGGGGACAGGATCGACCAGATGATGTTCGCCGGTGGAGATCGTAGCGTCGATGAGATGGCCAGCCTAGAGGGCGATCTCCAAAGTATACTATCTACCCGCAAGCAATTCGACCCTGACGATAGCCGTGCCCTATGGATTAACAATAGAGCAGAAGACTTCGAGGAGTTCAATAGCCTCTTTAGGACCTTTGGCGTAGTGACATGGATCATCGGCATATTCTCGATCATAGCTGGCGTCATAGGTGTGAGTAATATCATGCTGATCATCGTCAAGGATAGGACCAAGGAGATAGGTATACGCAAGGCCCTCGGCGCTACACCCGGCTCTATCGTAGGCATGATACTACAGGAGAGTATCCTGATCACTGGGGTGGCCGGCTACCTAGGTATGGGCATAGGCATTGCGATCATCGCCCTAGCCCAGGATGTCGAAGCGGACTACTTTCGTCACCCGTCAGTAGATGTAGGCGTGGTGGTCGGTGCTACGCTGATACTCGTAATCGCAGGGGCACTTGCAGGCCTACTACCCGCTGTCAAGGCTGCTAATATCAATCCTGTCATCGCCATGAAATCTGACTAAATGCTAGATAGAGACACATGGCAAGAGATATGGGGTACGGTGAGGAAAAACAAGCTCCGTAGTATACTCACAGCGCTGGGTGTATTCTGGGGAGTATTTATGCTCGTCCTACTGCTAGGCCTGGGCAATGGGCTGGAGACCGGGGTATTCCGCAACTTTGGCAGTGGTATCAACAATGTCATCTACATCTGGTCATGGAAGACCAGCAAGCCGTACAAGGGACTTAAGGCTGGTCGCAGGATCAAGCTCGAACTAGACGATGTATATGCGATACGCGACCTACCCTCAACAGGAGATGTAATCGCCTATGTAAGTCGAGAAAACTGCCCTGTCACGTATCGCTCTGATAGTCAGCGACTAGAGGTTAAGGGCGAGTTTCCTGCATCCTTTGACATATCGGGCTACGTACTAGAGGAGGGCAGGTATATAAACGAGCGAGATATCTCTGAGAGTCGCAAAGTGGTAGCCCTAGGCGCTAAAGCCAAGGAAGACCTCTTCGGTGACGAACCTGCTACAGGCAAACGAGTGACCATAGCAGGGATTGACTTTCTGGTGGTAGGCGTATTTACGCGACTAGACATCAAAGAGTGGAATCTCGACGAGATACAGGCAGCCGTCATACCTATCGCGACGATCTACAAGACGCTGGGAGTGCCCTACAATAGTATTTACAATATCGCCGTAACCCCTGCTGAGGGTATACGTGCTGCCGCTATCGAAGATGATGTACGCATGCTACTACGTAGTCGTCATGGTGTCGCGCCAGATGACGATACGGCGATAGGTGGCTTTAACCTTGAGGAGGAGTTTATGCAGGTCAAGAATCTATTCTTTGGCATCAAGGCCTTACTATGGTTCGTGGGGATCGGCACGCTGATCGCTGGTATCGTAGGCGTGAGTAACATCATGCTGATCACTGTCAAAGAAAGGACCAAAGAGATAGGCGTACGCAAGGCCCTCGGCGCTACGCCTGGCAGCATTGTAAGCATGATACTAACGGAGAGTGTTGCCATTACAGCCATCGCCGGCTTCCTAGGTCTGCTACTAGCTACCCTGCTCATCGCTGCTCTCAACTATCTGCTGGTAAGCCAGGGTATAGAAAATCAGAATTTTGCCGATCCTAAAATAAATGCAACGATCGCCCTCAGTGCCCTAGGCTTCTTGATCCTTGCTGGTACTATAGCGGGACTGATCCCAGCCATACAGGCATCTAACGTTAACCCTGTCATCGCCCTCAAGGACGAATAACATTACTGCGAAAACCATACACCTACTATGAAAAAAGGCTGTCTCCTATCCCTCGCTGCTATCCTGGTCTTACTGACCATAGCACTTGTCTACTACTTCGCTAGTCAGCGCGAAAACTCGGATATCACCTACGAATACGCTAAGCCCGAACTACGAGACATCTACAAGAAGGCAGTAGCTAGCGGTAGCGTCAAGCCTCGCAAAGAGGTCAATATCAAACCCCAGGTATCCGGCGTCGTAGGCGAACTATACGTGGAAGCCGGCCAGATGGTCAAAAAAGGTCAGAAGCTAGCCAAGATCCAGTTGATACCTAGCGAGGTGAATATCAATAGCGCTATGAGTAATCTAGAGCTTGCCAAAATCAGATACGAGGATGCCCGCCGCGAACTGGAGCGGCAGCGATCCGTCAATACCCAGCAACTCGATGTACAGCAGGCAGAGGCCAACTACACACTCGCTGAGACGGAGCTTAATAGACAGCGTCAACTATATGAGCAGGGTGTGATCTCGCAGCAGACCTTTCAGCAGTTCGAGCTAGATGCCAAACTCAGCAAAAACACCCTCGACAACATCCGTATCACCAGCAGTAATACCCTAGCACAGGCGGAGACCTCACTCGATATCGCCAAGCAAGAGCTAGATGCCGCCCGTAATAATCTACAGCTATTGAGAGAAGGCCGTACCAGCAATAGCGGACAGGTAGCCAATGTCGTCAACAGCACCATGGACGGCATGGTACTCGACGTCCCAGTAGAAGAAGGTAGCTCCGTCGTCGAACGCAACAACTTTAACGAAGGGACCAACATAGCGATCGTGGCAGACATGGGGTCTCTACTATTTGAAGGTAAGGTAGACGAGAGCGATGTCGGTAAGCTAAAGGAAGGCATGCCGCTACGGATCAAGGTAGGTGCCATAGACGATGAGACCTTTGACGGGGTGCTAGAGTTCATCGCTCCCAAGGGTACGGAGGAGGAAGGCACGGTTAACTTCGTCGTCAAGGCCAGTATCCAGCAGGGCGATAGTGAGGCATTCTTGCGGGCAGGCTATAGCGCCAATGCTGATATCATACTCGATAGCCGCGAGCAAGTGATCGCTATCCAAGAGCGAGATATCACAATAGAGGACGAGAAGTCTTATGTAGAGAAGGTGACAGGTGACCAAGAATTTGACCAGCAAGAGGTTGAGGTCGGACTCTCTGACGGCATATACACGGAGGCCCTATCAGGTGTCGACACGACGATGCAGATAAAAGTGGGAGGATAACCGTTTGACGATGAACGTTTTACGTTAGACGTTTGACGATGAACGTTTTACGTTAG
>CAYMFD010000058.1:5389-17796 GCA_964389475.1 uncultured Saprospiraceae bacterium | reverse complement strand
CGTTTGACGATGAACGTTTTACGTTAGACGTTTGACGATGAACGTTTTACGTTAGACGGAAGAAGTCCAACGAAAAACGTGAAACGGAAAAACGGCGGACTGAAAACGTGAAACGGAAAAACGTGAAACGGAAAAACTTGAACTCCCTACTTAGTAAAAGGCAGTACCCGCTGCACGATACCATTTGATATATGTGCAACATACTTACCACGACGTAGGCGACGTAGTTTAACTGATGTATCGAGATCTCCTGCTGCGATTGAGTAAGAGTCTACCTTTCTTGCCTTGTCGTCGTAAAGATTGATAACGACGTCTTTTTCAGGACTATCAAAATCTAGATGAATGTGATTATCTGCTACGTAGGCATTGGGCTTGTCATAGGTCGTAACATCGATCGTACGCTGTACACCTTCTGCATCTACCTGTAGCAGAACTTGGTAGAGTTTATACTTGTTCTCGACAGAGAGGACGTATCTGTTAGATGGCAGTCTACTCAGGTCAAACTCCCGCTCACCAGCATTATTATATAGTTCTTCGCTGAGGATCTGTAGGCCACCTACAGCTACGATACGAACGTGTACCGTCTCTGACATCCATGCCGCAGACTTAACCACTAGCTTAGCGTCCTTGATGACCATTGCAGGTGCTACGTCGTTAGCTAATACAGTATTTGCAAAAAATAGAAGTAGGAGGGGTAGATATTTCATCTTATAGTTTATTGTCTGTTGGCTTCCGCAAAGGTCCGACACTGATCGATCTTAACCGCTCACATCTTTTAACCACAATGTGTACTATTTTACCCTCCCAAGCTAGTTGTTCACAATTATATACGGTAAGACACCCACTATAGGTCAGTCAAACCACATTAAAAACTACCCTTACGACAAATACAGAATAAATAACCGCCCATAAGACATAGACAGTACGCAGAAATGGTGAAAGCAACTCTAAGAAGGTAATCTGCGAAAAACAGCAGAAATCGGAGCTTTGTGATAGAGCTTTTCTTAGGAAAAAAGCAGTCTAAATGGATAGATCAACCCATAGGTGTCAGACCATAATCACTGGTCTGATCGTAGACTGTGGCAATGTCAGCAGTAGTCTGCTCTAGTGGGCGATAGGTTAAGCCCAGCAGCTCGATCGACTTACTGTTATCATAGATAGAGGTAAACCTCGACGTCCTAACCGTCTCTGGCGTAATCAATGGCGCCGTGCCAAAGAGTCTCGATCGTACCACCTCTACCCTAGCGACGATAGCTCCCAACCATCTAGGCAGTGGCTTGCGTGGAGGTGTAACCTTAAGTGCTGCAGCTATTGCCGTGAATAGCTTTTGGTAAGTGACATTATGCCCGGCAATGATCATGCGCTGCCCAGAGACATCCTTGTCTATGGCCAATACCACGGCATCTACAACATCTCGCACATCCACCACCGCCGTGGCACCAGCACCATAATACGGCATCCCCTTGGCTACGCGAGCTACGATGGCGGCGCTACCACTATCCCAGTACCCAGCACCCAATATAATAGATGGGTTGAGCACGACTGTACTAAGGCTCTCTGCCTGACCACGCCATACCTCCAGCTCGCTCTGATACTTACTGATGGCGTAAGCTGTATTGTGAGTACTCTTGACCCACTCTGACGATTCGTCAATGACCTTACCGCTCTGCATCCTACCGATGGCAGCGACCGAGCTTATGAAAACCAGCTTCTTAACATCCAGATCGATACAAGCATTGACGACATCTCTTGTGGTCGTAGCATTGACCTCCAGTAAGCGCTGTCGGTCTCTAGGGCTAAAGGATACCATGGCCGCTGCGTGAATCACCACATCACAGCCCTCCACCAAGTGATCTATATCATCTCGATCGAGTAAGTCACCTACTATCCAAGTGACTTGGTCTACTACATCGGCGACGAGGTCCATCCGGCTCGTAGGTCTTTTGAGGGCTACGATATCTTGGCAACCTATCGCTACGAGACGACGTACGATCACGCTACCCAATAAACCTGTGGCGCCTGTGATGGCTACCCTTGCTTTTTGGAGATCTATCATAGTGGTGCTTTGTATAGTGCACCTCCCACAACCGGCCCAGTAGCACCAGTGATAGCAGGTATCGTTGTTGACAATCCGTCCATATATCGAGCACCAATGTAAGTCATTAATATAGCCTCTTTGTAATCTATCATCTGATCATCTGGCTTGACGACGGTGATATTTGCCTTAAGCAAGCTACTAGCCAACAAATTCATCAAGTAAGTATTGTGAGCACCTCCACCCGTCACTAGCATAGTACCGAATAGTCCATGACTGTAGCGATGTACCTGCTGCACGATCTGATCTACTACAAATCGTACATAGGTGTGCAACAGGTCAGCGATGGTATGATCTGCGTATGGTATAGTGGCAATCACCCTGTCTCGCACCCACCCATTACCAAGAGACTTGGGCGGCGGCTGGTCATAATAGGGCAGTCGCTGTAGCGTCTGGTACCACGTATCTATCATAGTCCCCGACTGAGCGATCCGTCCACCCTCGTCATAGTTGAGCCCTAGCTGCGCAGCTATATGATTAAGTACTTGATTAACCGCACAGATATCCCATGAGAGCCCCTTGCTACCATTGACCGTGACATTAGCTATACCGCCAAGGTTGAGACAGTAGGCATGCTCACCCAAAAGCTGCGTATCCATCACTGCAGCGAGTGGGGCCCCTTGTCCGCCCAGAGCGACGTCTTGCATGCGTAGGTCAGTCAGTACGTCGACACCTGTAAGGCTGGCCAGTGTCGCACCACAGCCTACCTGTAAGGATAGTCCCTTGTCCGGATGATGTAACAGGGTGTGGCCATGCGAGACGAGGAGGTCTGGTGGGTACTGCTTGTGCGGACTTAAAAAGTCATTGACCGCTCCCGCCATGAAGTTACCTACAGCCTTATCTAGCAGGAGTAATTCATACGGTGTCATAGCCTCAAAAGCGGTGATACCTTTACGGATACCGGCTGGTATATCTACCACGGCTGTATCGATAATGCGATAACGATCGCTCTGCCACTCGCAGTAGGCTATGTCTAGTCCATCGAGTGAACTACCAGACATCGTACCTACTATATACTTGACCACCATGCGCTGTTGACTTAAGAGACGATGCTTAATTAACCACAATCTCAGCTGTAAAGATGGTACTTGCTGCTACAATGTCATGGATAGTCCTCATAATTGTGGTATGCAAGAGAAAAAGAAACTACTGATTACCGGCTCTTCTGGCTTCGTAGGTGGCTACCTCGTCGAGGCGGCACTTAGCGATGGGTATGACGTATATGCCGGTCTGCGGGCGACCAGTAACCGCCAATACTTGCAAGACGATCGTATCCATTTCGTGATCATGGACTTTAACGATCCTCAGGCGCTGACTACGAAACTCCGCGATCATAAGTTCGACTACGTGATACACAATGTAGGCCTTGTCGCTGCATCGTCGCTTGACAAGCTCACATCTGTCAACCTAGGCACCTTACGTACGCTAGTAGAGTGTAGCCGCGAAGCTGGTGCGATGCCAAAGCGTCTCGTCTACACGAGTAGTCTTGCGGCCTGTGGCCCTGCTGACGATCTACCGCACGGCGAAGTCAGAGATAGCGACCCACCTCGACCAGTTACTAACTATGGTCGCAGCAAGCTAGCCAGCGAACAGTACCTACGCGAGCAGACGGACCTAGACTACATCATCCTGCGGCCTACGGCAGTCTATGGCCCCCATGATCTTGAGTTCTTACCTGTTTATAAGAGTGTGAAAGGCCGTATCAAGGCAACCGTTGGGCTCCAGACTCAGCACCTATCGATGGTCTATGTCAAGGATCTAGCCCAGGCATTTATAAAGGCCTTGACGGCCCCGACGACGAGTAAGGCTTACTTTGTAACAGATGGTGACGTACATACAAGCTCTAGTCTAAATGACGGTATCGCTACTGCGCTAGATGTCCGGGGTATACCTCTACGTGTACCTGTGCCCATCATCAGCGTAGCCGCTCATATCTCAGCATGGGTCGGTAAGGTGCGAGGCCGATACCCTGTACTCAATCCCGACAAGGTCAACGAGCTCAAAGCCAAAAGTTGGCTATGCGACAACAAAACAACGGAGGCAGACCTTGGCTACCGTCCGACGTATAACCTACAGAGCGGACTAGACGAGACGATTGCCTGGTGCAAGCGTTCTGGGCTTTTGTAATCAATCTAAATCATATACATGACCAGACCCTACTTACCCGCAACGATAAACGAACGTCGCTGCACGGTGTCCTCACCATAAATCTCTAGCACGTAATAGCCAACGGGCATAGTAGACAGGTCCACCCTACCCTGGTCATACGCCACTTGTAGCCGACGTCCACTAGGTGTGACGACGATCACTTGACGGATCGGCTGGTCATAGCCTTTGATAAATATCTCGTCCTGCGCAGGATTAGGGTAGATATCAAAATCTGCTATCGACTCCTCTAGGGTGCTGGTGGTACAAGGGCTACCCATATCGACGTTATGGACGATTACAAAATTTCTCGATAGGCTACCGCAGTCCTGATCTAGTGAGCCTACATCTTGACCCACCTGGGCTATCGTTGCGGCACTATGCGACCAACCAAAAACCCTAAACTCCCCTACCCCTAGGGCATTAAAGTCTATGAGCGGCGTGACGAATACACTCACGATAATATTATTATCATCAGTTACAATCACGCTATACTGCAGACTAGTCGAGGCCGTATTAGGTGTAAATAGCACAGGATCGGCAACCTCGTCTATGCATACAGTAAACTCACTACCCAGCTCACTGATCAGGCTCCCTCCGTCGGCACTTTGCCGGGTTACGGTGATGAAGTTCTCGGATAAGTCACCACAGGCCTCCGTCGCTATTATATTGATATTATCACCCGGTGCAGGTGTGGATATAGCATCATGGCTAAAACCGTATATCCTAGTCACTGGCAGCGACGATGCCTCTAGATCGATGGTACCATCACTGTAAACCTCTAGCACCGAGCCATTGAGATCAGCAACTAGGTAACTATATGGCAGCGCCGTTGCCGTAGTAGTTGTAAACAGCTGTATGGGGTCTGGCACTCCGTCTAGGCATGCTATGATGGCGGGTCCGCTGGTACTCACCACCGTACTACCATCGACATCGACTATCTGAAGATCTACGGCCATACTGGTCACGTCGCCACAGCCTTGCTCTAGGGTACCTACGTTTTGGCCTAGGGCAGGTGTCGTACCACCATCTGATGACCAACCATAAATCTTATATACTCCTGCTGACAGGTCAGAGAAGTTGATGATCCCTGCTGATGGTTCGACCCTCAGTATATCGTCATTACTATCTGTCAGGACAATACTGTACTGCTGTCCAGGATTAGGCGTGCTGTGGCTAAACTGTAGTTGGGCCGCACCCACACACCTAGCCGCTGCCATCGTACCGTCGACTAGTCGTATTACTCCCGCCTGCGCAACGGTACGGGTCACGGTTACACGGTTAGACTCCGCAAAGCAGCCTTCTAGATCGTCGATAGTAGCTCCTACCTCTAGACCTTCGAGACTACCCACGTATGACAACTTACTCACGAAGCTGACACCCGGACCACTACCAGAGAAGTCGACTACCCCTGTGTTGCTAAAGCTCTCGACCCTACCATTGCCATCGGTCACCAGCCATACACTGAGGCCAGAGCCTTGGCTCGTTTCGATAAAGGTGATCATCTCACCACCGGCTCCTAGGCATATTTCAGTGGGTTCGCTCGTTGTGATTTCTGAGGGCTCGGCCTCCACATTGGTCACAAACAAAGGATTACTCAAGTCAAAGCAGCCTCTTAGGTCATTGATACTTGCAAAAATATTGAGGCCTTCTAGACCGTCCTCGTAACTGACATTGTAGATCGTAAAATCACCACCACCCGCTGGATCTAAGTTAAATGGTGAGGCAAATGG
Organism: uncultured Saprospiraceae bacterium; assembly: GCA_964389475.1. Lineage (GTDB taxonomy): Bacteria > Bacteroidota > Bacteroidia > Chitinophagales > Saprospiraceae > CAYMFD01. The sequence continues at coordinate 11,823 of CAYMFD010000058.1, read as the reverse complement.
CAGGGATAGTATCGTACCATCGTCAGCCACTACTACCCAGCTACTGTTACTCCCAAAAGCACCGGAAAGCGTCACCTCTATGGGGTCTGGAATACCATCAGCACAGAGTATTTCGAGATTGGCAGCTGTCAATATACCGCCATTCATCAAGCCGCCTACTTTTAAGACCGTCACAAAATTGGCACTGACAGCACTACAGCTTAGGAGCTCGAGATCATCAATCGTCATACCGACTACAGATGGGCGACCACCATCATACGACCATCCGTAGATTCTACACGTAGAAGCGTCCGCACCAGATATGGATACACTATTGGTCTGATCTTCATCAAAAACAGCCGTAATCAAGCCGTCGTCATCCGTTACCACATAACTATAAGCAAGGCCCGTAGTGACATCAATATGCTGCATATCTACGACGATATCTCCCGCACAGAACTCTACTCGAGTCTCTCCCAGCGTAGTCTGTACCGTACCAGCATCTGGGAGTACTTTATCTATCACCAACTCATTACTTAAACTATAGCAACCTCTGACCTGAGCCAGGCTGTTACCTACAACTAGGCCACCGATAGCTCCATTGTGGGCTAGGTTATATATGCGAGTAATACCCGGCACGCCATTATCTAAGTTGTAAGGAGGGTTACTGTCGGGGACGTCAACAATGGTATAATCCTCATCCGTCAATACATAATTGATACGTACGATACCAGATGCGCCATCCAAGGTCAGGTCGATCAGGTCGGGTATGCTATCTACACAGATCGTCGCAGGTCCATTGGTACTGATGACCCCTCCACTACTCACGTTGGGTAGTACCGATATCACGAGGCTATTACTAGATAGAGCCTCACAGTCATCATCTGTAGCCTGCGCTAGATTACTACCTACAGGCAAGAGTGTACGACTGACATGTGACCAGCCATAAATCTGATAACTATCGACAGGCAAGTAAGATAGGTCATAGATAGGACCATCTGCTGGGTCGAGTACTGCCACGATAGTCGATGGCGCTTCCACGACGAGGTAGTGGTAAGGCAGCAGTGTACTCGATGTCACGTGCTGTACATCTACCACTAGACCACCTTCGCAGGCACTGATGAGGGCTATACTATCAGGATTACTAATGGTACCACCATCTACGAAGTCACGTCTCACCTCTATGGCATTGCTGATCGACACACAGCCATCTAGCTGATCTAGGCGGTTACCTATCTCTAGTCCTTCTAGATCTGCACCATAGGCTAGGTGATAAATACGACTTAAACCAGGAATAGAATCCGTAAACTGCACAGGAGAGTTTAGGCCCGTCCTGAGTATCCTATCATTCTCATCAGTCACGATATATTGACTAGAGTCCGACACTGCGAATGAGAGTATGACCTCAACCAGGTCGGGTACGGAGTCGATACAAAAAGATAGTACGTCTGGCGATGCGATCAGGCCTCCCTCATAGGGGTTTGGCGTCTTGACCACTAGGATGCTCTCCATGCTTAGCGCTGCGCAATCACCTAGGGTAAGGTCACTCAGCAGCATACCCGGCTGTGCCTGCAGGGGTCCTGTCTGTGAGTATCCATATAACCGCGACTCTCCTTGAGCCAGACTACTGAGGTCGATCGACTGCAGACTATCTGTACGAGGTATCACGGCGACTATGCTGTCGCTACCTACGTCCGCGACGAGGTAGTAGTACGGCACATTAGGGGCGATACTGTCTGCCACTATATCAAATCTAGCACTACCCGTACAGCTAGTCAATCTATCGCCACCATCATCTAGGGTCACCAATCCTGCAGCCGGAGCCTCTATGAATATGTGTCTAGGCGATGACAGGTCAAAACATCCTAGCAAGGTCGACAAATTACCACCTGCCATCAGGCCATCTATGCCAAAGTCATAACTAATCCTATGTATCCCGTAAGTACCTTCAGATAGTGTATCTATATCAATAGTCGCAGATGTCGAGACGTTAATAATCTCTCCATCAGCACGGGCCAATATCCATCGCTGGGCATCTCCACTCTCTACGCCGTCCACATCAAGCGACACGGGTGGCTTACTGTCTGATGGACAGTATACGAGGGGTTCGCTAGGCGTGACCTCGCCCGCCATCGTCGTATTGGGCAAGACGAATATCCTTATCGAGTTATTAGACACCTCTATACAGGGCTGACCATCTATAATACTAAAGTTGGCCCCTGCTGGTATAGACGATACCTCACCGCTCACCCCATATACCCTGTAATTAGCAGCAGCGGTCTCTTTAATGGTGATGACAGAGTCGGTACTCGCATTCTGGCTAGATATGACGATGTTGGTGTCATCATTAACGACTACGTATAGGTAGGGCAGTCCTGGAGAGTTATTGATATGGTCCACTGTAAACGATATCCCTCCGCCACAGCCTTGGACCGAGGCATTACCTGATGCATTGATGACAAGACCACCGTCCGCCTCCTGGCGAGTCACAGCAATAATGTTACTGCTCGCTATGCAGCCGCTTGCATTATATAGAGGTAGGTTGACAGCAAGACCTGAGAGCGGCCCACTGTAGTTAAGCTGTCGTATGTAATATATGCCTGCTGGATACTGCTCGAAGTCAACCGGCCAGGCAACATCTGCATCAAGCACCCGGTTATTAGCATCCGTGAGTACGTATAGGCTGCTATCACCATTACCGCCGGTGGACACTGCCGTTACAAGATCCGCAAAACCATCGACACAATGAGATAGATCACTAGCCGAAAATATCTGCGCGGCTCGTGCATCACAGTTATCCGCTGTTATAAGATTGGCCTGACAGATAGACGACTGTCCATCTGCTACCCATGAGCCTGACGCATCACCTGTACCGATGTACTCAATGCCCGTCTCTCCGAAAAAATCAAATACAAAGTCCCCATCCGTCCACTGATCAGCCTGTACGGCTAGGGCGGCCGTAAAGTGTCCGCTAGAGCCCCACTCTAGATAGTCACTCACAAACAATGGACTGGAAAAAACCTGACTGCTAAAAAGTGCAAGTTCTCCATCATTGGCATCTAAGGGAAAACTATCGATCGACATAATCGCACCAGCCTCCATTAATAGCGAATCGCAGATCACATCGGCATTGTCTAGTCGCAGGTAGGTGGGGAAGTTAACCAGCCAATATCCGCTGACATCCACGGCTGCATCACCTACATTGATAAGCTCTACCCTACCGTCGGCGGTCACCTCATTGATAACAATCTGCGCCTTACCGGCAAAAGAAAAGCATACTGTGGCAAAGAATATCAAAGCTAGCTTATACTTGCTTATCGAGTAGAGTTCACTCATAATAGTCGGTTTTCTTATATAGGCAAAACACCAAATTACTAAGGCGGTTTTCCATATTGCAAAATAGGAAATTCTTACAACCTTTTGACTCCTAGAACTTAGTGCTATGTTTAAAGCATTAATAGAGCATAAATCACTCCACAACTGAGTATATGATAAAGCAACTACTTTCCCTATTTGGTCGGACCGCCAAAACCGTACGAGACAAGGTCGATGATAGCCTCGACTTCATCGATGATACCCTCGAAGCAGAGTACATAACGGGGACGATCGACAAGGCCAAAAAAGCAAGTGGCCGTGTAGTCCAAAAGGCAGGAGAGACCGTCGAACGTGGTAAAATGCTAGCCGAAGACCTCCTAGAAGATGACCGAATCAAGGCAATCAAGGAGAAGGGAGAAGCCGCCGTATCATCTGGTAAAGAATTGATAGACAAAGCATTGCAGTCGACTCTAGCAGAAAAAGCAAGCGAGAGATTAAAAGAAGCCAAGGACCAACTGGTCGAAGGTGCTGAAGAAATGACAGACAGGATAGATGACTACCTAGCAGACCGCATCAATCAAGAGGAGGAGTAATAAAATGACCCAGAGGCTAATCCCCCAGGTCACTCCCATTTACGAATAAAAAAAATTGGCTCCTTGTATACAGTATGCGGTCAGCTTCTAAAATCTGACACGTAGACCCGTATTTATACCTACAAAACTATATTGTTGCTCTAGGGCATAAGTATCAGACGTAAGGTTACCTGGCATATATCGCATATATGGTTCTGCAAAAACGTCGATACCATCAGTAAGTCTATAGTAAGCGGCCCCGCCTACATAAAAAGACAGGCCAGCATTATCAGTATAAGCACTTCTCTGCTCAACAGCAGCATCGGCAGCATCTACTGGCATACCCACAGCATCCAATATCGTAGCTGACTGGCCAAATGTCATATTGAGTAGGATACCACCATTGAGACTAAAGTATAGTCTACTACCATCTGCTCCAAAGTCCTTACCTAGTAGTAGAGGCAGGTCAAACATCCTGTACGTATTGTCAAACTGCTGAGTACCACCATCATCTGCCACGAAGGACATCAACTCATTAACTTGTGTATAGTGCAGTCCAGTCCTGATGGACCAGCCCGAGGGCATGCGCAGGCTCAGTCGACCACCAAAGCCATAGCTATACTGTGCAGACTCTGAGTCAGATCTGAGGTCGAGCAGTTGCTGGTCAGCTGCGGACCTAGCACTCAATGATCTGAATGGCAGGTCATGCGACATATACACATCCACGAATAATCCGCTATGATCCTTGCTGAAAGACGGACACTCTGTATACGCAACAGTGGCTCTAGCCTTAAGACTGGTAAGGATATCACCCTCTGTCGCCAAGGTATTAAGCTCTATGATAGAGGCTATTTCTTCTGGCACCCTGTACAGCTCTCTTCTTCTGTTAAAAGCCTCCGACTTCATGATTTCTGGCGCAGAGATCGTATTGACCGTAACGTTGTCGGTCTGCTCTATCACCCATTGTATTGCTGAGCCATCTGTGCTAGGCTGAGTTACCGTACTGCCTTTAGCGTCTATACCATTATTAAGACCTGACAAAGATTCAATATCGACAATTCCTGCTTGCTGACCTATACTACCAGCGGTGTTGGCACTTTTCGATCCACCAGTCTCATCGTCTAATCGCTGAGCAACAGTTGTGACTTCAGTAACCGCTTCGACTTCATCAAAATCTTTAGACCTCTCTTGAAATGCTACTGCAGCAGCAGGCACTTCACTGTCAGGTGCATCATCCATGACAACCTCCTTCTCCGCTTCACCAGCCACTCCACTAGTCCTAGTAGTTAGCGTAGTAGCTTGACTACCTTTCTTAACATCACTTGATGATGCGGCGAATATCTGCTCTGTACGACCTGTAAGGTCGCTTTGATCATCAACCAGTAGTTCGAAACTACCATCAGCACTCACCTCCCCGTCGCTTGATGCGTAGGATGCTGCATTATTCACGATACCACTACGGTCTCTCTCATGCGATGTTGTTACCTCCGCAGTTGTGTTGTCTACCTTGTTACCTGACATCAGGTATAATGCTATACCTAGTAGGGCTACAACTGCCAGACTTGCGACAGCATACATAGGTAGCACCCTACGCTTGGGCACATCATGCAGACGCTTTTCTATACCAGACCACAAATGATCCGGCACAGACTCCTGCCTATGTTGTAATTGCTTCTTAAATATTTCGTCCATTTTGCTCATACAGCAATTCGTTGTAAGTCTTTCACTTTGTTTTGCAGCAGTTTACGTGCTTTCAGTAACTGCGAACGGCTGGTGCTCTCTTTGATGTGGAGCATATCTGCGATCTCCTTGTGTGAGTAGCCTTCGATCGCAAACATATTAAAGACGACTCGATACCCGTCTGGTAGCGAATCGATGAGGTTGAGCAGTTCTTTTTCGCCAAGTCGGGCAAAAACCGTTGGGTCTTCTGACTGGTCGGGCATTGAGTCGATGCCGGACTGCTCGTTTTGGTAAGATTTTTTGGAAATTAGCTTTAGGGCTGTATTGATAAATATCCTTCTGATCCAGCCTTCGAATGAGCCTGCAAAATCAAAAGAGTCTAGGTGCTTAAAAATCTTGACAAAGCCATCTTGGAGGACGTCCTCCGCTTCCTGATCAGTACGGGTATAGCGTCTGCATACGGCCATCATCTTACCCGCATACATCTCGAATAGTGCCTTCTGTGCGAGTCGCTGCCCTTGAAGACATCCAGCTATGAGATCCTGCTCTGTCAAGCTATTGCTTTTGAGTGGCGACATGGGCCGATTTACGGGATGATGAATGCATTATCGATACAATGGTTAGAGCCTTCAACTCCATCATTCGCTGCCTAGGTCCACAACATTTGTACTTTAAAGATAAGGAAAGCCATCTTAACTATGGAAGCCACTGACCTCCCACGGCAGGGGTAGCCCCTAGTCGCTCGTGGTAGACAAAGGCACAGTGCAGCTGTAAGCCCGACAACAGGCCTATACTAGCACCTGCACTTACAGATCCTGTACCAGCATTAGCACCGAGGTGTATACCTAGTCGATCATGCACACGATAGTCGATGGCACCGATGATCTC
>CAYMFD010000058.1:0-5289 GCA_964389475.1 uncultured Saprospiraceae bacterium | reverse complement strand
GCCAACTGCACCCAATCGGCTTGGATACCTAGCCTCAGTTTATCGGATAGTCGCCTAGCATAGGATAAGCTAACTACACTATTGCTGAGTGATGCCACCCGCTCTTGTCGAGCACTCACGGCAAAGACACCGGCTGTCTGCAATGGTAAGACGACACCACCCACTACCCGCTGATAGCCTGTGAGCGAAAAAGGATTGGCGTATGCCACCTCTAGCCCAAAACTATCGGCTGTCGCTATGCCTGCGGGATTGGCGAATACGGCATGCACACCCGTCATCGTCGAAGAGATACCCCCCAAACTCTGCTGATAAGCACCAGACATCTCAGCGATAGGCTGGGCAGATAATGACACGACCGTCAATAAGGCAATACAAACCGATAATAATCTCATCAGGACCAAGGTACGTTATTTGGTTTAATCGGGATGCTTGGTGCAGTATGCGGCGTGCGGCGTGCGGGGTGCGGGGTGCGGTGATTCGTCAATTTACTTATGCAGGATGCGGATCAAGAAAGGACTAACAATAGGTCATTGAGTGTAGCGAAGCGCAATCGAAATGTCCATAAAGTGAGCTGTTAAGTTGTTGAGCAATTTGGCGGATTGGCTAGATTGGCGAACTAACAACTTGACAAAAAACGGGATTTCGAGTAACCTCAATCATCTTGATGATAGTAAAAAGTCTAATAGACTAACAATAGGTCATTGAGTGAAGCACAGCGTAATCGAAATGTCCGTAAAGTAAAATCACCTAAGAAAACCATCACTCCCCTACTTCCTTGTCCTTTTTAGGGAAGAAAGTACGCCTTGCTGAAGGCAGGTTAATACCGGCTTGCAAGGTTATGCCTCGTGCAAAGGTCCTGAGGTAGTCTACATTACGAGCATAGTCAAGCAGGTCAGCTCGTACAGCCCATCCTCCTCGTAGCCTTAGTAACTTACCAATTCGTAATTCGACACCGACGAGAGCAACTATCGCGGTGCTGATGTTTTTTTGCTTATCGATCTCTTCTGATACTCGTGCAAACTGAGGTTGAAAGTCGGGTCTATTAATATCAAATGTGCGGTTAGAGTACTCACTGTGGTACCTCATACTGTGATTAAATAAAAGATCTCCTTGCAAACTAACGAATGGTAAAATACTCTTCTTACCAAGATCAAAGTAACGTCGACCACAGAGACTTACCACAAGGCTAGTTCCGTCTTCTTGTACATATCGATAATTGGGCCAGGTATCGTCATCTATATATACTCCGCTGGTGAGCTCAACTGGCCATTGTAGCGGCCCCGCATCTCCTCTCACACGTGTGTTGCTACTACTGATCGCGATGTACGGCGACCATTTATCAGAGACGCTGAAGGCTAGCTCACCACCTGCAAGGCCAGTATTGCCTGTTACAGTATTGAAATCAGTTACACGATCAACCAAAGCGGTACTCGTTGTACTATTAAAAAAGCCAACAAGCTTTAGTGATAGCTCCTGGGCAGTGCTTCGGGTGGGAAAGACACCAGATAATACAAGTACCAGAAGTAAATAGAGCAAGGGCTTTCTACCCTCAAAAAAACTAGCTGTATAAAAGATCATATTTTAAATAGTTTACCATGGTAGACTTGACCATCTTCTCGAATGATCTTGTAATATAGGAGACCTGTAGAAACCGAAGAAGGAATGCTCAGCAGGACCTTATCCACAGCCCGGGACAGTATTTTCTGGCCTGTCACATCATAGAGCTCCATTTGGTAATAGTGATTAAGTAGATCCAAACCTGACAACTCAATGTCCGCACTAAAAGGATTGGGGTATACCCCTATACGAGCAGTACCTGGTGGTTGATTCTTAATACTGTAAGGCTCCAACTCTTCACAACCAAAGTGTCTCGTACCAATCCACGAGCAATCAAAAGGCCCATCGGTAATCGACTGGAAATTATCCTTGGTAGATAGCTTGCCTGCAACGATGGGAGTGCATTCTTTCTGAAATTCCAATAGATTGGCTATAATATGAGCAGTGTCAGATGTATAGCTGATCCAGTCCATCACCTCCAGGTCGTCGTTAAACTGCACCAAATAGGTACTCAGATAATCTGTAGCTGGAAGTACTACTCCAGCAATCGAGACCGACTGCACTGTAGCAATCAGTAGGTAGAGTGTAGAGTCATGTCGCGTACCACCTGTGACATTAGCTACTGCGGGTATGTCGATCACTTTGGTAGATGAAGTCGTTCGCGATGTCACCCTTGTGCTAGTGGATAAGCGTCTTACCACACTGTACTCTTCGGTACTCGTAAAGAAGACTGAAGTCAGTGTATCATACAATATCTCCAAGGTGCCCGAATCGGTAGGAGTACCATCTGGATAGGTGCGATAATAAATAATAGGAGTGCCAACTGTAGTATCTCTGCCGTAGAATGTATATACGCGAGAATCCCCTACAAATTCTTGAGTAAAACCCAAAGGAACGTATCTACTACGATAAGTTGTATCCACAAAAACACTGTCATCTCGATACTCATGATAAATCTCACAGCCAACCTTACCGTTGTAAGTGGTCTCTATCATTGAGAGAGAATCAAATAAATACTCTATGTCGTAAAGGGTATCATACTCAATAGCAGTGTCCGTGATAGTGTCATTGATAATAGAGTAGTTTCTTAATGTTGTTTGGTGGTTAGTTGTATCGTCAACGACTACACCAACCGTAGAACTATCTACTACTACTATCTTTTGGATAATCTCATTACAAGTGAAATAGCTTGGATCACTTGAGGATTTATCCGAACTGGGACGGCAAGGGGTTTCGTCGTTACATGAGAGTCGTAGGCCTGGATACATGTCAATAAAATCACGGGCATCCATATATGGACCCACGTTTTTATTACAGCAATAAGAAGTTTCTGGATTACAACATCTCTCTATCAATCGACACTCAAAAATCTCATTATTCTCACCTCTAAATCGACACGATGAACATCGTTCTAGTGGGGATGGTGTACTATGTACTACTTCACCACCGCATAATTCCTGACTTGTGCATGTTTCTTGGTCAAATACATATTCTCTACCTATGCCAAAATCTACACAGTCATTATATTCATCATCATTATCATCACCACCACCAGGAAACACATAAGGCCCTCCACCTTTAAACTTTTCTCCAATAATACCAATTACGTCCCACAAGCTGTTACACTTTCGGGGAATGTCTTCTGAGTACCATTTAAAGCAGCGACCACTTTCCACTCTAAAGTAAATTTTCTTGGGGAAGGGTCCTGCACTTTTCACTATGCCTACTGCTGTAGATGAATTCGGATCAAGTGCTACACCTGAACCATTTTCGTCCTCAAATGAAAAGTTATCATAACTGACAATGTTGAACTCAATATCACAGTCTGTTCTAAAATTAAATTTATCACAACTCAATTCAAAATCTCCTGCAGGAGGACACCAATCCCAACACAGTCTCCTTCGACTTGGCGGCTGCAACACTTGCAAACATGACTCCCAGTCACATAGTTCGTCACAGATCAAATCTTTACCCGTAAAATCATGCTGATCACATGCGTCCACACTACTAAGTGTTACTGGGCCACGAGCCATTCTAACAAAAATCTCAGAACCTTGCAAACCAGTGAATGAATCCCACCCATCCGAGGCGATGCCATTCCAAGTATAGCTAACTGGATCTTTACCACCTGTTCGAATAGCAGACAGTGTAGCCCCAGAATACGACCCACACTGCGGGTCAATTGTAAAGTCAACACTCAACTCTTCAGCTATATCCACATATACTGGAGCACACTCAAATGTACATCCTGACCTTGAATCAGTTAGGGTACAAGAGTAGTAACCAGCTTCTTTCACTATCAAATTACGACCAACATGCCCATTACTCCACAGAGTGTAGTAAGAAGCTCCACTACCGCCATCTCCTCTGGTCGTGAGTGTAACATCTTCGATCACATCGTCATCTGCATCTACGATTACACATAATTGTGATTTAGTTATCTCATAATTCATCGGTGGTTCTACCCAGAACTGCACTAGCCGCGTACACCCCGCCGCATCACTAACCCAAACATTATAAGCACCAGGTCCAAGGCTACTTCTCGACACTTCTGACGAATTATCATGAGACCAACGAACCTCGTAGGGTGGATATATTCCTTCTATCTCAATGGTAGCATCAGCACTGCCCTCACATTCACCAGATAGGTTGACGGATGCTTGCAACTGATTCTCTATCTCAAAAGTCTCCTCATGGTAGTTATTACAATTGTCCCAGACTTGTACCAAATGCTCACCTACTGCAAGCCGACTTAGGGTAGTCCCGTTAATAACTCTGCCGTTGACTCGCACTCTGGCACCCTCTGTAGCACTTCCCGATAGGATAATCTCTGCCTCACCATCTACACCGCAGGCGGGTAAGGGCACCACCGTAATCTGTAACTGCTGCGTACCTGAGATATCGAGTATTTCGTATGTTGCAGTGGCACTACATCCGCTTTCGATATTAGTGACAGTTACCGTGTATACGCCGCTACTAAGTTCATCAATCTCTTCGACGGAGCCTCCATGTGACCAAGCGAACGATAGATCTTGCGGGTAATTAAGAGGGTGTTCATACATCTCGCTCAAATCAATAGACCCTTCATCGCCAGGACCGCATATATGTTCTACTTGTGCACCAATGATGTAAGGGGTGCGATTGGACACCACATCATAGGTAATCTCTTTGACGCAGCCCTTGGCATCGGTGACTACTAGTGTCACCTGCTGCTCACCATTTAAGGTGATCTCCGAGAAAGCACCATTTGAGATCGACGGTATGTCTATTCCTTGATCATCGAGCCATTGTATCTCATATGGTCCCTGACCTCCGCTTACCACATACTGCTGTAAACCTTGAGCAAAACCACGGTAGACTCGCACCTTACCGTCGCCATTACACGAAGCCATCATCACATGAGGATACTCGGGCACACGTATAGGATTGTTATACTCTACAACGGGGAAGGTATTGATATACGTTGCACAATCTGGATCCGTCACCGTCACATTGTATTCGCCAGCATGCTGGACGTAGATCTTGTTACCATTGATCGTAAAGGGCTTATCACTAGACCATATGGCAGTGAGGTCGTTTTCTGTGCCGTCCGATCGTACTAGGTTGATGGCTACGATGTCACAGTCCTCATCGAGATCATAGACTGGCTCAAGGTAGAGGTTGCTTGGTGCATTAGTGCCAGAGCAATCATACAAGTCAAAGCACTCATTATATACACCACATAGGGCATCT
>CAYMFD010000057.1:18417-22619 GCA_964389475.1 uncultured Saprospiraceae bacterium | reverse complement strand
TCGATCCCTTGACCTCCAACATCTGGTATGTGTACATCCAGAGGCTTTTCCGTCTGCTTTTACAGACAGGGTGATGCGACCTCTTAAATGGGACACAAGTCCCCTACTTCACGATACTTACGGATAATCGCCAAAACGTTAGCCGTCGTGGGTTTTACCCCGACGGCGCCAGACTTTCCCACCTGCCACTAAGTTAACCAAGGTAAATGAGAAATCTGATATCTAGATACTAACTCGTAATCAATGACAACCTCCCCCTTGGAAGTACTGCGTACATCCAACAACAAGCAACTAACCACAAACAACCAATACCCTACTTCCTTGTGCTGACTCCTATCTACGTATTATGACATTAGATGGCTGCAGCTATCTTCACTGCGTACTCTTGTATATCTTAGGTAATTCCCACTCTACGAGGGGGTTAGGGGGAGGGTCTAGGAACACAGACTCCCTACTTCACGATGTCTGCAAACAGTAGCCAAAACATGAGCCATCGTGGGTTTTCCCTCGACGGTGCAAACGGAACGCAGACCTCCTTGCTTCACTATCCAAACAAATTGCAAGGAACTACCACCATAATTACTCACCTCCCCTTTTGCAGAACTGCTTTTTTGCCTGCCTGCCTAGCGCCAGGTAGGCAGTATTGCTCGCACTTCGATAAACACAGCGCAGCGCTTTTCAGCAGAACAAGAAGTCGCCGTGGTCCCAGAACCTGCCGTAGGGTCCCGCGATCGGAACATCACCAAGAGGGACATTGGTTTGATAAATACATGATCAAGATATTATTTGATGTCTAATCTGCATCTCCTATTAGCCTCTTGCTTCTTCACAGTCAGAGATCGCCACTCACTAGCTATACGATCTCGCAATCTACTATCTCCTAGATGTTCAAATCGGACCACATCAAACTGGAAAGCCATCGCCAATAGCTCTAAACGATCATCGATACGTACAAAGGTAGAATAAGAGATACCGGACCCAAACAAGACTAGGTCAATGTCGCTATTGCGTCGATGATCACCTCTAGCACGACTGCCAAATATGCCATAAGCCTCTACCTCAGGGTAGTCATCCAGCACCTCTGCGATACTAGTCATGTGCCAGGCTTTAAGACCAAAATCCACCTCCTTGCTTACTACTTTTTCCCAAATGCTAATCATCGCGTAGCGCTTGCATATGATGGATAAAAGCCTCGATCGCAGGATGGTAAAGGTCCGTAATCTTAACCGCAAGCTCTTTGGCTACTGCCTCTTGATAGGTATGGGTACTCAAATTACGACTTACTATCATATCCATCCATACATCCCCATCGGCTATCAAGCCTGCCGAGTAAGATAGCTTTGCACTATCTCTACTGCCTTTAGGACTCCCTATACCTTGATAAGTCGTGTAAGCCTTCATCACCTTCCAGCATAACTCATGTGTAAACTCAAAGCCTTGTATGAGACCTTGGCGTTCGAGCTCAGATAAATCCCGCTCGCCGGCAAGCGTAACCGCCCTATCCAGAGAAGCAAAGGCCTTCTTGAGGTTATATAGTTTATCACGCCACGCCATAAGCCAAATATAAGGGTTGTATGTAGATGAGTGGTTGTAGTCATGATAGACGTGTCTGTATCACTGGATACTTCGGTGGACTCCGTACAGCGCAAAGACATATCGACAAGCTCAGTGCAGCGGCTCTTGGAAAGAGTGAGGGGCAGGAAAGTCCAAGCGACAACCCTCTTGTAAGTGTATGACCGATCTACTAAACACATATGTACTAATGTCGGCAGCACTTTAGCTTTTGTGTAAGCATATTTCAGGACGAGACAACCTTCCCCTCCAAAGACCTCAATCCAACAACAAGCAACTAACCACAAGCATCCAGAAACCTACTTCCTCGTACTCACATAGGCTCTCCAGCGGTCTAGTACCGTCTGCATATCCTCTGGCAGGTCGGTATCAAAGACCATCTTCTCGCCCGTGGTGGGATGGACGAAGCCTAGTGTTTTGGCATGTAGTGCCGTACGTGGTATCATGTCAAAGGTCCGCTCTACGAAGACCCTGTACTTGCTGTAGACGGTCCCTTTCAATACACGATTACCGCCATACCGCTCATCGTTAAATAGCGTATGCCCGATATGGCGCATATGTACACGTATCTGGTGAGTCCTACCCGTCTCTAGCCTACACTCTACTAGCGATACGTAGTAAAGGTCCTCTAGTACGGTATAGTGGGTGACGGCGTGCTTACCCTCCTCGCCATCAGGAAATACCGCCTGTAACATCCGCTCGCGTGGATGACGGCCTATGTGGCCCTCAATGGTACCACCTGGCTCATCAAATCCTGACCAGACGATAGCCTGGTAGGTCCGCTCGATCGAGTGGTCGAAGAATTGCTTGGCAAGGGCAGTCATAGATGCCTCATTTTTGGCGATGACCATGAGGCCCGTCGTATCCTTATCGATGCGGTGTACGAGGCCAGGTCTGTCCGGCTCATTGCCATCCATGACGGGTAGTTCTTGCGACTGGAAGTAGTGCATCAGGCCATTGACCAAGGTGCCACTGTGGTTACCTATACCTGGGTGTACAACTAGACCAGCAGGCTTGTAGATGACCATGAGGTCGTCATCTTCGTAGCGAATATCGAGGTCCATCGGCTCAGGAGCTACCCAGTCCTTATCCGCATTGGGGCGGGGGATGTAGAGCTTTACCTTTTGGTGTGGTTTGACCTTATGGTTGGACTTTACGACCTTGCCATTAACGGTGACGGAGCCATCAGCAATCGCATTTTGCAATCGATTACGACTGATCTGCTGGACTCTATCCATCAAGAATCGATCTATCCGGATGGGCTCCTGTTTGGGGTCGATGATGATGGTCTGCACCTCGACGAAAGGGTCCTCCTCCATCGCTTTATAATCTAGCTCTGCCTTCTTACTCATGGCACAAAGATAGACAGGAGATCACAGGGCTCTGCATAAGGTGGACTACCACCAGTAATTAATACCGATACTGGCATTGATAACGGTAAACGGCGTGCTCCGCTCCTCGAATACTTCGATGCTACTATCCACAAAGCCGTCAAGCTCTTGACGCGAGAGATAGGTCGTACTAGGTGTGAAGTGATAGCCTACCCGCACCGTTGCGAAGACCTCGTCCTTGATATGTACCTGTAAGCCCCCCGCCAGAGAAAGGTCCGGCACCCATCGCGCCATATCGTAGTCTAGGTCACTGTCTCCGCTGTCGTCATCAAATGTAACAGTCGTAAATGTATACAAGACACGAGCCCCCAAGCCGGCATCAAAAAAGGGAGAGATGGGCCCTATCTTCTTCGGAAAAAAACAGCGGTACGATAGTGCTAGGTTGGCGGTATTACTCGATGTACGATAGATCAGGTCGCCCCTCGTCAGGCTAAAGGCATCAAAGTGTAGGTAGTCAATACGGCCGCCCAAAAAATGTGGCTGCTCAGGCCGTAGCTGTCGCAAGTAGCCAAAACTACCACCGATCAGGCCTGGAGGCACATTATTACCCAGCAAGCCCTCGCTACTAGCTACATTGAGGTATAGCTCGATGATCTCAAAGCGTGAGGCAGTAGGCCCGTCACTATCTTGAGCATTGGATATACTAGTCATCATCACGGCACAAATCAAGATGACCCATGATAATGTGCTGTGAGACCTATACTGCCTTCGTATCATTGCAAGTAGATTGATTATGTAAAGATAATGTTGACCACTGATGAAACGTTCCTTCTCCTCCCTTTGTGTAGCTAGCACAGAAAGCCACCTGACCACCCCTCCACACCAGCTGCCCATCTATGCGACTAGCAGCTTTGTATTTGACAATGTACAGGACAGCATCGAGGTCTTCACGGGGCGGCAGTCTGGTCACGTCTATGGCCGGTACGGCAATCCTACGATCGACGCCGTGGCAGCACGCATCGCTGAGCTTGAGTCCTACGACCTAGAGGATACCGCCTGGGGTATCATGACCAGTAGTGGTATGTCAGCTATCAGCAGCCTCATCATGGGGCTATGCGAGTCTGGTGATAAAATCCTCACCCAAGGCAATCTATACGGTGGCACCACAGAGCTCTTCGGCAAGGTACTAGGCAAGCTAGGTATCGAGACAATTTATGAGACACTTACGGACATCACACATATAGCAGACTTGCTCGACCAGCACCCTGACACCAAGGTCATCTATGTGGAGACGCCTAG
>CAYMFD010000057.1:9645-18317 GCA_964389475.1 uncultured Saprospiraceae bacterium | reverse complement strand
CTCAGGACGCTAACGTTAAGAATGGACAAGCACAGTGGCAATGCCCTTGCTCTAGCTCAGTATCTAGACCAACTACCGTCTGTCAACCATGTTAACTACAACGGCCTCAAGAACCACCCTTACCATGCCGTTGCTAGCAAGCAAATGCACCAGTACGGTGGTATGTTGAGCTTTGAAGTGGATGGAGGGCAAGCTGCAGCCATAGCTGTCATGGACCACCTAAAACTAGCTACCCAAGCACCTACACTAGGCGATGTAGACACCCTCGTACTCCACCCTGCGACGAGCTCTCACCTCAACGTCGACAAGCAGCTATGCCTAGACAATGGCATCACCGATGGGCTGATCAGAGTAAGTGTAGGTATCGAGGCCGCAGAGGATATTATTGCGGACTTTGATCAGGCAGTGGGGCAGCTGGCGTGAGCGGTAGTGCTAGTGCTACTTTGACCGTAGTGTCTGGTGTAGGTATCACAAGTCGTCACCTGTGGTTTACGCTTCAAAGTAAGCAGACTACATGAAGCGACCGCCATTATTTGTTTGTATATACAATCATAAAGGCTATATTTGTCTTTATATGCAAACATTATGAAGTCTAGAAAAGCCGTATTACTGCCTAAGGAGCAGAAGATGCTTTCTGACCTAGGTGAAAACCTCAAATTGGCAAGAAGAAGGCGGCGCTTAACTGCCGAGCAAGTAGCAGAAAGGGCAAACATCAGTAGATCTACCCTATGGCATGTGGAGAAAGGCAGTGACCATATTAGCATTGGTATATACCTTCAGGTTTTATCTATTTTGGGATTAACCGATGATTTCAAAAAGCTTGCTAGTAATGACCCCTTAGGAAGAAAGCTACAGGATGCCCAGCTCTCTACCAAAAAAAGCATCAAGCGGTGAGATGAAGGAAGTTTTTGTGTACGCAGACTGGCAGAAATTAAAGGGACCTTATCTGATGGGTATCCTAAAGGCGGAGCTTCTGAGAGGAAAGGAGGTCTTTTCTTTTTCCTACAGTAAACCTTGGCTTGATACAGGCATGGCTCAGCAGTTAGACCCAGATCTAAAACTATTTACCGGCCCGCAATTCATAAATGATGACAAGCCAAATTTTGGTCTTTTTCTCGACTCATCACCTGATCGATGGGGACGTGTACTAATGAAAAGAAGAGAAACGATCAAAGCAAGGAATGCAGCTCGAAGGCAGCACCCATTTCTTGAATCTGATTTTCTGCTTGGTGTGAATGATCAAACTAGAATGGGTGCCCTTAGATTTAAGCTAGATCCTGACGGGCCGTTTTTGGATGAAGGACATGAGATGCCAACGCCACCTATCCATAAGATCAGAGAACTAGAGCAAGCTAGTCTCAGATATGAAGACGACAACTTCATCGATGATCCCATAG
The DNA here is from genome assembly GCA_964389475.1 of uncultured Saprospiraceae bacterium. Classification (GTDB taxonomy): domain Bacteria; phylum Bacteroidota; class Bacteroidia; order Chitinophagales; family Saprospiraceae; genus CAYMFD01. The sequence continues at coordinate 16,920 of CAYMFD010000057.1, read as the reverse complement.
CAAAGAAATGGCTAGACCTCTTGTTTGCACCTGCCTCTTCTCTTGGAGGAGCAAGACCAAAAGCAAACGTTGTGGATCTAGAAGGAAATCTTCTGATTGCTAAATTTCCCAGTAAAAACGATGAAAGGGATTCGGGTGCTTGGGAATACATTTGTCGCCAAATGGCAGTCGATTTCGGTATCCGCATGGCAAAGTGTGATGCACAAATTTATTCAAGAGATCAACATACATTCTTAACTAGGCGATTCGATCGATCAGGAAGTAGTCGACTTCACTTTGCTTCTGCGATGACTTTACTGGGTTATAAAGATGGTTATAATCATGCTCATGGAGGATCTTACCTAGACCTTGTAGAGCTAATCGAGCAATATGGAGCAGACCCGACAGCCGATATACGTGAGTTATGGAAAAGGATTGTTTTTTCAGTTGCCGTATCCAATACAGATGATCACTTAAGAAATCATGGATTTCTCTTGAACCCAGAGAAAGGATGGAAATTAAGTCCAGCCTATGACATCAATCCTATTCCTGATGGATATGGCTTGAGTTTAAACATTGACGAAGATGACAATAGTCTCAGTCTCGATCTTTGCTTGAAGGTACATTCTTACTTTAGATGGAAAGAGGTAGAGGCCGAAAAAGAGATCGAGAGAGCGAAAGGCATTTGCCACTCATGGGAAACCCGAGCAAGGCAGATGAAGTTGAAGAGAAACGAAATAGAATCAGTAAGACCCGCTTTTGAAAAGGCATTCTAGACGAAAACAACACGATAAGCTAAAGACGAACACATTAACTGCTAGCACGGAATAGTACTAGTGCATACCCCACACTCACGCAGCTATCAGATCTTGATCACCTGTATCGTCTCACTACCCGACACTCGACCATGCTGCGAGGACTCTAGTCGTAGCAAGTAGGTACCTGACGGTAGGTCTACGAGAGGGATGACCCGAGATGTCGAGCCCACCATCTGGCGCCACGTGGGTAGTGTCCGCACTACCCTACCCTGACCATCATAGACTCGCAGCGATAGATCGACTACCTCCTCTGCCACGACCTCTACAGTGACTTGGTCGACAGCTGGGGACGGATACACACGCGTCTGCCACGGCTGACTTGTACGGTTGACCTCTGTTACCGAGGTAGAGACATCTGTATCGTAATGAGGACCCGTATTATCCTCGGTAGCGTAAGGCTGCAAGGTGTCTATAGACGGATACTCCGTGCATCCTATATCTCGCATAGCAATATCAGTTGGCCTAGTCTGCTGCATGATGTCTAGCTCCAGCGCCGTGTCTATGGCATCCATACCCTCGAACTGTGGGAGGGCCTTAAATCCATCTTGTGCGGCATCTATCGCCGGGCTGGCCGCGTCTAGCACGAAGAATCCTAGGCTATTTTGAGTGAGCAGGGGATCCTCCTCCGTCAACCCCGTCGGCATGGTAAAGCCCAATGACCCAAGGGCAATATTGGCGAACCACTGCTCTGTGCCAGTTGCATCTTGAAAAAGATTACTGTCCTTGGGGTCTGCGAAGATGTTATTGGCAAAAGTGACATTGGTGGGTTCGTCAGCGCCACGGCCTAGGCGTACCTCCCCACAATTGACGATCGTATTGAAGGCAATATTGATATCATCTAGGCGATCAGAGTCGTCATTCTGAAGAAATATCGCCCGCTGCTGTAGGTTCTCAAAGTAGTTATTGTAAATGTAGTGCTGCTGCCCTTCTCTCACCCGTACACCGCCCATACCATTGAGGAAGAAGTTACCGTACACGATAGCCTCTGATCCGTGTCGGAGTACTAGCTCCGCAAGCGGATTATCGTCAAAGGTATTGTACCGATATACATTCTGCGAGGCCTTACTCGATATGATTTCTCCATCACCATTGCACTGCGTAAAATAGCAATACTCCACCAGCGTACGGCTGATACGATCGGCCTGCGTACTGAGACCTATACGTATAGGCTCGATACCGTCGTCCCTACCTCCACCATCGAAGTTCTTAAAGGAGCAATACTGGATCTTGTGGTAGCCTGGTTGGTTATTACTAACCAGTATCGATAAGATGTTCTGATCATCGAGGTTGATCCTATTTTCAAAATTACAATACGATATCGTCACATACTGACTAGACTCCCTAACTCTCAGATACTTAAAACTCTCAAAGGCTCGGATATTAATCTCCGTAAAGAGAATATGGCTGCCCGTAATATTGACGATATCGCCATTACCCACATCTCCCTCTACAAACTGAAAACCTCGAAAGACGATATGATCGCCACTAATATCGACAGCAGATGTCCCTGTGAAAATAGTGGCACCCAACTCCATCGCGGAGATATAGAGACTGTCCCTATCTATGTCAAGCTCCACATGCACATACTCACCTGACTCCCAAATGATCGAGTCCCCAGCAGCAGCCTCCTCTTGCACATCATGGAACATCTCTTCAGAATCAACGATATACGTCGTACTGTAACCCGTAAAAGCAGCGATAACGCCGCAAAGTAGTAGGATCAATCTCATCATGTCGCATCTGGTTTTTGTAGTCAAGCGGTAGCACCGCTTCGTGTACCAACAAAGCTAAGTATAGTTTGACGAATGCGGCTTGACCCTATCAACGGCTGATTGTCTATATTTATACAATTGTATCTCCAATCCATGAAAAAAGGACTGGTGAAAATCCGCATTTACGCTTTCTATCACTGATCTAATCCTGCTTTATGAAAACGCTTATTTCTCTCTGCCTCCTTGTATTTACTATCTCTAACATATCTGCCCAAGATGAACTCACCATGGACCAGGAGCTTGCTCGTATGTTCGAGTTATCAGGTACGCAGGCGAATTATGATGTTGCGATAACTCAGATGTTTTCCATGTTGAAGACTCAGTTTGCTGGTGTTGACTCCTTAATGTGGAATGACCTTGAGGCCGAGTTTCACAAGGATGCAATAGACGAGTTACATGAACTGATAATACCAGTATACAAAAAGCACTTTACCCTAGAGGACGTAAAAGCACTCAACACCTTCTATGACAGCCCAGCTGGTCGTATACTCATAAGTAAGACGCCTATGATCATGCAAGAGTCTATGCAAATCGGACAAGAGTGGGGCCTGAAGATCGGACAAGAGTTTGCGGAGAAGATGAAGAATGAGGGGCATTGATGTTAATACACTCCTCATTGACATACATTGAGACCTAGAAACTCCATCCTATACCAAAGTCAAAGTCCACTGCATCACTAAAGCCACCAATATCACCCGTCCTCTCCGATATATAGTAGCGAGCTCCTAGATTCATTCCTGACTTAGTGGTATAGGTCAGTCCTGCTCTCAACGCGACTCCTTCATTAGCCCTGATACCATTACGGATATTGAACCCGATATCTGCTGTAGCACCAGATCCGAGCTCTCCCAAACGCAAGGACAGGTACGTATCTGACTCCGTCCTCTGTATATCACCAGCATAGGTCGTCATATAGTCCAACCCGAGTGCCACGAAGTTACGATCGTTGATGGCCACACCGACGCCTAAGCCCAGCTCCACAAAGGCTCTATTTCTAAATACGCCACCCATAATACGTCCCGGCACGAACAACTCAAGTCTGACAGGAGGCTTGACCAACCCCTGACTGGTGGCACTGTAGATGTATCGCTCCGCTGTGACGTTAGATATGTAAAATCGGTGCTTGATCTTCTCGACCGCAGCCTGCACCTCATCGTAGAGTGCCTCGTCTTGCAGTTCGTCATATGTATCAAAGGCGATCGTTATGGTCACGTCTTTCCCTTGCAGTCTACAGGCATTGGACTTGACATAGTCGAAGCCTCCTCGCTCGTTGACAGTGTAGGTCTCTTGGCCTACGACCTCATCTACGACCAGCGACTCACCCTGGATGTAGTTGATGCTACAGTAGTTATACACGGGTATATCCTGTACTACTTTGGCAAAATCTGTCTGAAAGCCTCGTAGCAATTCTTGCCACGGCACCTGCTTCTTGATATTTAAGACCGCCGTCCAGGTCATCTCTATCTGCTGACCATTGGTCCGCTCGATCGTCAATCGGTCGACACCCGACTCTGTATCACGATACTTTGGTGTCTGGGCTACTAGGCTCGTCTGGCACAGTAAGCTGATCGCTAATACTTGGAGTAGGAGTAGCTTTTTCATATCGTACAGTTTTATTTGATGTTAGAATTAGAAGCACTAAAATTGAATTGTATCGAGGATGGTCTATTGGCCTTTAAGTCGTCACTAGCATCTACGCTGCCTTCGATTACGTCTTGCGGGACCTCCACTAGTGGCTGTTCGTATTGTGCAGGTGCTAACCCTTCCAAGAGGACAGTATCTACTAGAAATACAGTATCCCTTACCAAGCGAATGACCGGTGCCTGAGGCTCCTGCGCCTCTACCAGATATACCGTATCGGTCACCATCTGCACGATAGGCGTTGCGCTTTCACTAGCTAGGCTACCCTTAGCATTTTGCAATGATGCTACCTGCTGCGACAGGTCCGTATTAAGCAATAGTATCGAGTCGACCATACGGCTCTGCTGATCGAGTTTGAGCATTAAGGTGGCGATCTGCTGCGACCGGTCGTCGGCCACATCGTCGGCCACATCGTCCACCTCGATAGCAGTGGCCATTAGCATATCTTGCTCCGTCGCCGTACTACTAGATGACATAGCCAGGTACGTGCCTATCGCCCCACCTAAGAGGGCGAGCAGTATCCACAACCACGGTAACCTCCGTCGCTCTTGCTCTTTCTGTGGATTGACCTTGGCCCATATCTCCTCCTTGCGGCGCATGGCTTCGCTATGGTCTTCGCCGCTCATATCACCGATGATATCCCTCAATGATTTATCAAAATTATCTTGGCTCATAGCGTTGTAGTTTATTCTGTAAGTACTTGCGGGCCTTAAGCATCTGCGACTTGGACGTATTCCTACTGATACCGAGGTGGTCAGCGATCTCCGCATGGCTCAGACCATCGATTGCGGATAGCATAAAGACCACTCGATACCCATCAGGCAGGCTATCGATCGCCGATAGGACTGCTCGACGAGAAAGACTCGACTCCAGCTTATCACTTGTCTCAACTGGTCGATCTAGTATCGACGTATCCTCCACAAAAACCAATGGCTGCTTACGCTTAAGGCACCGTAAAGATTCATTGATCGTGATCCGCTGTATCCATCGCTTTACTCCTCCGTCACGAGAATCTACTATCTTGGACAACGACCTGTAGACACGACTAAATGTCTCTGAAACCACATCCTCAGCATCATGATGATGAGAGAGGTAGCGATGTGCGATGGCATAGACATAGGCATAATATCGATCAAACAGCTCTCGCTGAGATCTACCATCGCCTGCTAGGCACATTTTTATGATTTGCTCGTCGGTCATATCTACACCTCTATAACCCGCGGTCGTCCGAGGTGGGTGTCTGGGGATTTACTTTCTTTTGAAAACTTTCCATCATACCGGATTAATGAGAGCACTAAGCAGTATGATCCTCGAGAAACGATACGACGACAGAGAATGAAAAGGTGAGACAGCAATAACAGGAACTGGTATTGCATTTTTGGTTATACCAAGATAAATAGGCAAAAGCACAATACATGGCGCAATGGCCGGAGCCATGCACCACAAGTATGAACTGTGCCCACGATTGACCTCAACACTTAGCAATCGCATTGATACGTGATAGTATCGGCGTAAGTCAGAGACACTATCCTGTAGTACACCACCAAATAGTAGAGCAACGATTCAACGCTAAAATCTAACAACTCATCAGATAGTGGTACGCTGAATAGGTAGCTTGAGTTTACATTAGCTCTTGTTAATAAGTACATGCACCACACTTAACTATTGAAAAATGAAGAACAAGCGATTCCTAAAACTCGCTGGCCTCATCTTATTAGCCACTACCTTTCTCCACTTGTTTGCAGGGCAGGTAGATCTAGTCGACCCACTCCTTGACACTTCACTATCGGACCAGCAAAAAGCAGAGTGGGTATCCGTATGGCATATGATAACCATGGTCTTACTGTTCAGCACCATTTATACGCTTCGGATTGCGTTTTCAACTAAGAAAGCCAACGACCTCCCCTTGCGACTAATCGGCTACCTATTTGTTCTGATGAGTCTACCTTTCATAGTCAGCGGTTTCTGGTTTGGCCTACTGGCTCCGCAGTGGATACTACTGCTACCAACGGGCCTATTAATCATCTACTCAACTAAAGAAAATGTCTAGGAATATTGCCATCATCATAGGACATCCCGATGCGCAGAGCTACAACTTCGCCTTAGCGGATGCGTACCAGTCGGGAGCTGAAAAGGGTGGAGCAACTGTAAGAAGGATTGCCATTTGCGATCTAGACTTTGACCCCAATCTAGCCTACGGGTACCGCAAGCGTACGGAGCTAGAGCCCGACCTTCTTGCCAGCCAAGAGACCTTAAAGTGGGCGGACCATATCGTCTGGATCTACCCAGTGTGGTGGGGTGGCGTCCCTGCCATGATGAAGGGTTTTCTTGACCGTACCCTACTACCCGGATTTGCCTTTCGAAAAAGAGAAGGCTCCCTGTGGTGGGACAAACTACTAAGAGGTCGCTCGTCAAGGATCATATGCACGATGGACCAGCCGACATGGTACTATCGTCTTTTTAACAAAGCACCTAGCCACCACGCCATCAAGCGCTTAACCTTACAGTTTGTAGGGATCAAAAAGGTGAAGATCACAGGGATAGGGCCAGTGCGACTGTCGAAAGATAGCCAGCGCAAAAAATGGTTAGATAAGGTGGAGCGATTAGGAATTAAGATGCTGTAGAGTTGATATCTAAGACGATAGACGCATAGTCGTCAACCTACTCACGCAGAGTAGCCTGTCTTGATCATCATAGATCTCCGTGTTCCACACCTGCAGGCTACGTCCTATCTTGATCGGCTTGGTGATCGCTTTGACGACACCGCTCTTCGCTGATCTGAGGTGGTTAACATTGAGCTCAACGCCGACAATAGACTCAGTAGTGATATCGTCTAGAATTAAGACTCCCGCGATACTACCCATGCTCTCGCTGATAGCCGCCGATGCTCCGCCGTGGAGTAGTCCCATCGGCTGTCGGCTACTCGGTGATATCTCCATCTCAGCGACTATATAATCATCGCCGATATCAGTGACTATGATGCCTAGGTGTGACATCATCGTACCAGCCATCATACCATTGAGGAGGTCTAGGTCAGGACGTTGCTTCCATACGGACATATACAG
>CAYMFD010000057.1:6058-9545 GCA_964389475.1 uncultured Saprospiraceae bacterium | reverse complement strand
AGGTAGGACCAGTACTTCTGCACAGAGCTGATCTGCACCCGCTCATCTGGAGAGTGTGCTCCGCGGATATTGGGCCCAAAACTGATCATATCGAGGTGTGGATAGTGATCCCCGATGATACCACACTCTAGTCCGGCATGACAGGCATTGACATGTGGCTCTCCGTCAAACATCTCACGGTAGAGATCCCTCATCACCTGTACGATGTCACTACTCGGTGCAGGCGTCCAGCCTGGGTAACTGCCCGACATATCTACCTCACAACCTGCGAGCTCAAAGGCACTACCTATCGCAAGCGCCATATCTGCCTTCTCTGTGTCTACAGAACTACGACATAGGCAAAGCACCTCCGCCTTACCGCCCTCGATATGGACTCTAGCCAAGTTATTACTCGTCTGCACCAGCCCATCGATATCGGGGCTCATACGGTAGATCCCACTCGGGCAGGCATAGATGCTTCGGAGGATGTTGCGTTGCCAGTCGCCATTCCATACTTTGGCTGGGCTATCAACCCGCTTGACATTAATATCTAGACTGGGGTCTGTGGTGGCGTACTCTCGCTTGATGATAACCTCATGCTCGGCTACCGTGGCAAGCAAGTCGCTGATATGCGCCGCATCGATACCTACCAGGGCAAAAGACTCTCTCGGGATAGCATTACGCAGGCTACCACCCTCTACCTTACTGACGTGTATGTTGTGTCGAGCCTCCAGCTGTACGAGGAGGCGATTCATCAGCTTATTGGCGTTGCCGAGACCCTTGTGTATATCCATACCAGAGTGGCCACCACTCAGCCCCGTGATGCTGATCACAACGAACGAGGTGTCTTGTGGCGCATCCACCTCGGCATAAGTAGCCGTTGCCGTAATATCAACCCCACCAGCACAACCTATAGTCAACTCGTCATCATCCTCTGTATCTAGGTTTAGTAATATGGTGCCGTCGAGTAGACCCTCTTCGAGCTGTAGAGCTCCTGTCATACCTGTCTCTTCGTCTATAGTAAACAGCGCCTCGATGGCGGGGTGAGCAATATCTGTGCTTTCTAATAGCGCCATGATCGTCGCCACTCCTATACCATTGTCAGCACCCAGCGTCGTACCATCCGCATCGACCCAGTCATCCTGGACCCTCATCCTTATACCCTCCGTCTGAAAGTCGAAGTCAGTATCCGCATTTTTCTGGTGCACCATATCGAGGTGACTCTGCATTACGATGGTCTGGCGATCTTCCATACCCGCCGTAGCCGCCTTCTTGATAATGACATTCCCGATCTTGTCTTGGATAGTCGGCAAGCCCAGTCGATTACCGAAGTCCATCATAAACTGGATCACTCGCTCCTCTTGCTTACTAGGACGTGGCACGGCATTGAGATCAGCGAAGTTCTTCCAAAGAGCTGTGGGTTGTAGGTCTTTTACTGGCATGTCAAATTAGTGCTTTAGTGCTGACCACAAAAGTACCTGATTATAACACGTCTACTATCAGATCGACGTCAAAGAGGATAATTATCCGCTCACTGTAACCCTTTGGGCAAAACAGTGGAGCTTGTTACGTTCGACCATTTCACCCACATGGGTGTTGCCGACGGCCTAATCATATCCTTCATTTGTGATAAGGTTGAAGTAAAGCCTTATGGCAAGCACCGACTATATGTATGAGCCTAAATATCTAAGCATGACTAAACTACTGACTGTCCTTCTATCGCTACTATTCTGTTGCCAGTTATCAGCGAATAACCTCCAAATCACCCAGTTAAGCACCAATGGCAGCACCCTGACATTCCAAGTGACATGGGATAATAGCTGGCGCAATGGCTTGACCTATCATGATGCAGTGTGGGTATTTGTCAAACAACTACCTAATGGCGGCCCTAACTGGGAGCACGCCAATGTGGCGGCAGCCCAGGTTGATCAAGGGTACCAATCTATCGTATCGACAGACAAGGTAGGTGTATTCATAAGACGAGCTTCAAATGGAATCGGGACGGCGACCTCTCAGGTACAGCTCGTAATCGATAATCCTTTAGGCGTCTACCAAGACTATAAGGTGATGGGTACAGAGATGGTATACGTTCCTCAAGGTCAATTCTATGCAGGTGATGGTGCCTCTACAGCTCGCGTGCATCAGGGCAGCGACGTCAACTTGCCCATGCCGATCACTAGTGATGGAGCCATTGTTTGTGGTAACGGCAGCAACAACATCGGCACTGTGGGAGGTGCCTGCTATGATATACCGGCTGCCTATCCTACCGGTTATAATGCCTTCTATAGCATGAAGTATGTGATCACACAACAACAGTACGTCGACTTTCTCAACACGATGACAAGAGCTCAACAAGAGGAAAGAGTAAATGCCAATATTGCCGGCACACATCCTACTAACATATATGTAATGGCCAATGCGCCAATACAACAAAACAGAAATGCGGTACGATGCCCAGCCAACATTGGCACAGGAAAAGTAGAGTTCTTTGTAGATGCTAATGGAAATGGCATCGCAGGAGACAGCGATGACGGTCAGGGAAGAGCATGTGCGACTCTATCCAATGACCACTGGATGGCATATCTCGATTGGAGCGGACTCCGACCATATTCATTCTTAGAAATCGAAAAGGCATCAAGAGGACCAGCCTACCCCGTCGCAAATGAGTTCAGTTGGGGAACCCCCAATCGATCTTCAGCTGGCACAGTGATAAATGTGGGCACAGATTCTGAAAAGTATACCAACTCGAATACAGATGGAGGCATCCACCATGCTTTTCAAATCAGAGTAGGTGCTAATGCGCCGAGCACAAGCGCAACTAGAGAGCTATCTGGTGCATCATTTTATGGTATCATTGATATCGGCAACCACCCCTCTGACCTCTACATAGGCCCTGCTGCTGGAAACCCGTATGAAGGAACTCACGGTGATGGTATATTAAACATAAATGGAACGGCCACCAATGCTGACTGGATATCTCAAACGGATGCCCACTCCAAATTTACTTTTGGCATATCGCATCTGTATCAGTTATATTCATTTGGTGGTGGCAGAGGCGTAAGATCAATATGATAGTCAAGATACTACTATACACAGGTGTGCTACTATCCATCTTAAGCATCACTACCTTATCTGCGCAGCCCAATGCTATCTATCGAGGTGGCAATGGTAGCGGGTATGGATCTATTGATGTCATAACTACCAAGGACGACTACTTCCTCGGTGGTAGTGGTACGGGATACTCTAGTGACGATGTTGCATCAGCTGCTCTCGACATTTACGACGGAGGACTGGGCACAGGATACAGCAGCGACGACAAGACTGAGGTCAATACAGACTACTTCAAAGGTGGGAATGGTGACGGATATGCGTCTATCTTCGACAGGGTGCCCTTTATATGGACTGGCGCAGTGGGTACTAGTTGGACGGTACGTGGCAACTGGAACTACAATCTCATACCGGGTATTTTTCGTCCTGTCATTATACCTGATGGTGTACCCAATTGGCC
>CAYMFD010000057.1:0-5958 GCA_964389475.1 uncultured Saprospiraceae bacterium | reverse complement strand
AGCCCCATGTAGATGCCCATCTTCTTAGCCGGGATAGAGCCCGCAAGAATGGCATAAGGCATGGCTAGTATACTAGCCCAAGCAAAACCTATACCTATCATAGGGATCCATAGTAAGGAGGGATCCTTGAAAAAGTAAATCGAAATCAAACCTACCCCACCTGCTATCAGCGATAAGGCATGCGTACGCTTACGACCGAGCTTGGCAGCGATTGTAGGCAATAGAAAGGCATAGATAGCCGATACGCCATTGTAAATACCAAAGAGAATGCCCACCCAGTTACCAGCCTCATTATACTGTGTAGAGGCGGTGTCCGTAGCTGCGAGACCATAGACATGCTGAGCTATGGCAGGCGTAGCAAAAACCCACATCCCGAACAGAGCAAACCAAGAGCAGAACTGTACCACACCGAGTTGCTTCATCGTGCTAGGCATGAGGCGCAGATCTTCTGCGAGGGCTTGCAAGAAAGGACGTTTGGCCAACGTCTCAATGACAACATCACCAGAAGCCTCTACCTCCTCATCATCAAAACGCTGCATCTCTTCTGGAGGATACTCCTTGGTTGTAAATACAGTTACCAGTATAGCCGCTAATAGCACCGAGGCCCCTATGAAAAACGAGTAGATGACCGTCTTGGGCACCTGTCCCTCTGCGGCAGTAGATTCTACATCAAACCAATTGGTCAAGACATATGGTAATACCGATCCCATCACAGCACCGATCCCAATGAGTACTGTCTGGATGCTAAAGCCGAGGGTCCGCTGGTCCGTCGGCAACTTGTCTGCAACGAGGGCTCTGAATGGCTCCATCGCTACGTTAAAGCTGGCATCCATCAACATCAACATACCCGCACCTACCAACAGCGCCGGCGCAAAGGCGGTAAACATGGCGGCATTGGGCATCAGGCACATACCCATCGAGGCGATCAGGGCACCGGCTAGAAAGTAAGGCTTACGGCGTCCCATCCTGGTCCACGTATTGTCGCTATAATGGCCTATAATCGGCTGTACGATCATACCCGTAAGCGGTGCTACTAACCAAAACCAACTCAGCTGATGTACGTCTGCACCTAGATTCTGAAGTATTCTACTAGCATTGGCATTCTGCAAGGCAAAGCCAAACTGGATACCTAGAAATCCAAAGGACATATTCCAGATGTCAGCAAAGGGTAACTTGGGCTTTTTCATAATCGTGGTAATCTCGTGTAGGTTGCCATTTAATCATCGTAAAGTAGAAAAATGATTTTGTAGACACACAGATATCAGTGACAAAAAATCATAGAACGCCAGCCTAACAAAACTTCTGGTCAACATACCCTATGAGTATTACCTACACTCTCAAGACCTTATAATCCGGCTATCACTCATCTCAGTCATACACAGCACCCCCTACAATATCTTCGATTACAGACAGGTACATATAAACATTATCTACCTAACTAAACTACTAACGCCTCGACTAAAGCGTCACTTATCAAGTCTTAGGGCTATACCACCCCGAAGCACCTAGTCCACATTTACAGGTGCTTCATCGAATATCCGCTGGGGATCCTCGATACTGGTGCTACCTTAGTAGCAACAAGTACAGCATGAGCAAACTGATAGACATAAGAGATCTCCACAAGATCTACATGATGGGGGCAGAGGAGGTACGTGCTTTGCGTGGCGTCAGCCTGCAGATCGAAACCAATGAGTACATAGCGCTGATGGGGCCATCTGGTTCTGGCAAGTCGACATTGATGAACCTGCTAGGCTGTCTCGATACACCGACCCAAGGGTACTATGAGCTTAACGGTCTAGACGTGTCACAGATGGAAGATGGTGAGCTAGCGGAGGTACGTAACAGCCAGATAGGGTTTGTATTTCAGACCTTTAACTTACTACCCAGGATGTCTACCCTCGAGAATGTCGCCCTACCACTCGTCTACTCTGGCATGAGCAAGCGCCTACGCCTAGAGCGAGCTGCTGAGGTATTAGAATCCGTGGGCTTAGGAGACCGCCTTACTCACAAGCCCAACGAACTCTCCGGTGGTCAGAGACAGCGTGTCGCCATAGCCAGGGCATTAGTCAATAGACCAGCCATCATCCTGGCTGATGAGCCCACAGGTAACCTAGATACTAAGACATCCATCGAGATTATGTCGATCTTCGAGGAGATCCACAAGGCAGGCAATACCATCATCATCGTCACCCACGAGCCTGATATCGCCGAGCATGCCCACCGCATCGTCCGTCTACGTGATGGTGAGGTCGAGTCAGACGAGGCTAATGACAACATCGTGCTAGCAAGCGACCCGACACATCGGTATAATGTGAAGTAGCTCGCGGCCACCGATACCCCACACCTACTAGATGGCGAATTGTCCGGTAGTCATTACCTAGTGACTCACTGTAGACCATAGAAGCTACTGCATAAATGGAGGGTGTGATATCATAATTCATCTCTAGCCCTAGGTTGATGGCATAACCTCGGTCAAAAGCGTCATCTGAAGCCCTAACGGCTTGCATAAAGTAGGTAGCACCAGCGACCCCATAGACGCTTACACGCTTATCAGAATCTAAGAAGTTGTACCCCACATTGAGCTCTAGTCGCCTCATTGGGCCAGCTACACTGACTTTAGTGCCACCATCCTTATAGAGATAGAGAATCTCTATCATCGATCTACCCTGCTTGCGGCGGTATCCGAGATTAAACTTGGGTATGATCCAGGCGGGGTTAAAGCCAAAGCCAGACCCACGTGCGGATACATCTGGTAATTGTGGTTTTAACTCACTAGCGTACCTAAAAGGCGATATATTATTAGCCCACCAAAAACCAGAGTATCCTGTAAATACAGAATGCTGGATAGGATCTTGCCCAGATAAGTAGGAGCAAGTGGACATCAGACAGCAGACCATGATTAAGTATCTCAAAACGATATGGATATTGCTGGGCTGATGCCAAAATGACGAATATTATTGTTGACAGCATTATTGTAAAAAGTGACGGCCGATATATTGATGCCATGCATGACATCCCATCGTAACTCTGCCCGACCAGCGACCCCTAGAGATGTACCTCCTATAACTGGTCGGGGACAGGTAAACGGCATCACAAATGACAGTATATCCTGTGTATGCGTAATAGCGATAGACGGGTGTAAGCTCAGCTTAGGTAGTATCTGTAGGCGCTTACCTAAGGCCAGTCCACTTATCTTTACGACATGACCGACGATACACTTGGTCAGACGCCTACTGACAGTTGTAGCAAAGTCCCGACTATACCTAAATACAGAAACGGTAAATCTATCTGCAACATCGACATCTACATTAAGATTGACAGGATAACCAAATTGTCGTTCGGTAAAAAACTCCCTTGGCACCCCTACATCAGGCACTATGCGTGGATTAATAAACGTGCTGACAGTGACCCTGAGTGGTCGCAGATTAGATACCCGCTCACAATTCTTGTCCTCCTGAGCCAACACAGTTATTCTGCACCCCACTAGCAGTAAGACTAGTAAACAGCTAATAAGTAAGCGATCTACAAGCAATCTCAGCATCAATTCTTGATAAATTTGAAGGCTTCCTCTCGCCTCATGTCATAAAAGATATATAGTCCCGGGCTCAAGGTAGACACATTTATCTGCCCCCTACTTGCAACTACACCACTAGATACGACTTCTCCGTGTGTCGATACAATTCTATACAACATACTCTCATCATAAATATTATAAACGTTGAGGATATTTACAACAGGATTGGGGTAAAGTGTTATCAACGTGGTTGCATTGGCAGCTAGTGCATTAATCGAATTGGTGCTAACTGACCCGTCACAAGGATCAGGATTAGTGGTGGGACCATAGCAGTCTTTAAATCTGATTGTAAAACTTTTCCAGTTACCATCGACCTTTGCTCTTACCACATATGATTTAGGATAATGCGGTGGTGTGTTCGCTGGATAACTAACGAAGGTTAGAGCCCTAGGCCAATCCCCGAAAGTGGCATCTGGAATATTACCTGAATTAACCCACCCGAATGGAAATCGCCACTCTGTGACCTTTCCAGGACACCCATAATTATGTCTAGCATCAATCCTAATATGTGGGGACCAGTTTCCTGGTGTGTTGGTTAACTCAGTACAGAGTGGACCAGGACCTGTTAAATATGCAGACCCCCAAGCAGTTGCTAAACCCACTGAATTTAAAGCTAAGACGGTGGCCTCCACTTGTATGCTGCACTCACCAAATATCTCTATCGCAGACATGATAAGCATATCTGCAAATTGTGAGACAGAAGTTCCATCAACCAACTTGTTGGCGCTAGTGTGCCACAGAATCTGGCTCATAGCATCTACACCAATAGATGGCACAGACACCCCTCCATTTGATCCACCCTGAGCCATAAGTTTGGTGACTGTTAAGAATAAAGATCCATTGGTGCAATCATCTCCATTAGTTGACAAATCTAACTGACTGACGTTTGTTAGCCAATTCACAAGAGGAGCTTGACCATACGGCCACCATCCAAAATCATTTATGAAGGCAGCTTCCATACTCGCGGCAATTGCCTCATGCAGCATATCAGTTTCTTTATTTCCCTTTATTAATCCATATTCGAATCCTGCCATCAAGATTAAATGAACATACTCATGGGGGACCGTACCCATATAATAATCCTCACGCATACCTAACTGCATAAAATACAGGTCTAAATCGGGTAGATCATCATCTACGTTTACAAATCCAAGATTTGACTCGGCCATCCCATTAGGATAACCAGACAACACTCTGAGTGGCTTACCGGCATTTCGAGGACCATTCCAACTAAATCTATTAGCATAAAAATCATAGACCGCCTCAGTAAGAGCAAATGCACCATAGGTTCTCCTTTTCGAAAAACTAAATACATCGTCAGGAGGCCATGAAGTAGACTGTGAACTTATACATACTCTATCTCTTTGTACTAGCTCTAGACCCGGAAGATTATTCGCCAATGCAGCGTTCGTGAAAGACCTCATAAATGGGTCATCAGGACAAAAAATCCCGCAACCTTGTAAGTAGAATCTCTCAACATCTCGAACCATTATTTTTTCATCAGATGAAAACTCCGCACCTCCAAAATACGTGCACAATTCATCTCCTACTGCAACTCCTGATACATCCAGGTTCCCATAATATGTAGGTGCGGGCTTAGCCCTAATATTATCTACTACATTCAAAACACTACCATCCACACTAACAATGATATCTTGGGTATTAAGATGCAGTCTAATTGCTGGCACTAAATTCCGGTAGCAAATACCTTCTATATTCATTTTATCGACTGCAGTAACTACCTTCTGCCAGCCCTTCACACTATCAGTCCCTATCTCTGAGATAACCTCATCGCTGTAAGTACCGATCGAATCAATTTCAATCAAAAGGTCACAGAACTGATCCACGTTTTGGACTACATTACCGTGAATGCTAGCTACGAAACAATCAATCAGCCCTACAACGAGCTCTGCATCTTCAACAGGAATCCCGCAGACATACTGTTGATAAGTAACATAAGTAAGACTAGAAATAGGATCGTAGATTTCCCTTTGAACTTCAAAAGTAATTTCTGGGGGTAAACCTAAACTGTCTCTATAAACTTGATTAACAAAAAGCTCACGATGGTCTACCAAAAACGTCGTATCAAACAAAAAGTAGTTGTCATTTACAACACGTTGCGCATTATTCTCAGCCCATCCATTATCGTCAAACCACTGTTCACACGGCTCAATAGAAGCAATGGCCAATCCTGGTAAACTAACAACTACTATTAAAGAAGTAAAGAAGTAAAGAAGTAAAGCTTTTCATAAAAGCTATTTTAGATGAGTACTTTAAATGTACAGCACATTAACCAATAAACAAAACGTAAGCAGTTCTATTAATGATAATAGAGATCGTCACTTACTTGCATACTATTTCGGTGTGATAAATTTTGTCGGCGG